>JAGGWF010000095.1 GCA_021157685.1 Planctomycetota bacterium
ATCCGCTGGCATTCATCGATCAGGTTTTCCGTATCCGGCCCTGAAGCGCCGGTTTCGTCAAAATCTTTTCGCAGGATGTATTGGGTCGCAATACGGCTATCGGCATGAAGCTCTAAATGATCCAGCATTCGCGTCATCAGGTAGAGTCGGGATGGTGTGA
Organism: Planctomycetota bacterium; assembly: GCA_021157685.1. Taxonomy (GTDB): domain Bacteria; phylum Planctomycetota; class Phycisphaerae; order Sedimentisphaerales; family Anaerohalosphaeraceae; genus 4572-13. The sequence continues at coordinate 161 of JAGGWF010000095.1, forward strand.
AGGACTGATACAGAAGGCGGTAAATCACATTGGGACGGGCGCCAGCGTCGATGAGCGCTGCGGCGGTGTGAAAGATACGGCTGTCGGTATTGCCGAACTTGAACCAGCCGGTATCGGTGGACAGCGCGATAAAGATGGATTCGGCGATGCGTTCGGTAATGTCCCAGTCGGCATATTTGATCAGCTCAAATACAATTTCGCCCGCCGCGGCAGCTTCGGCATCAAGCAGTTTGACATGGCCAAGATTATCACCGGTGATATGATGGTCGATCACGAGAATTTTCTTGCCGCAATCTCCCAGCCAGTCGGCAAGCCCGGGCAACTGGACAGCGCTGTCGGTATCGACAATAATGACAAGATCGACATCGCGATAGACTTCTGACAGTTTTTCGGGCTGGACATCATTGCCGAGAATGGCCGGTTTTTCGTCAAAAAGTGATTCATACCACGCCGCCAAGGGCGACATAAACAGCGGCTGTACTTTCTTGCCAAACTGCTGCATCACCTCCGTCATCGCCCGGACGCACCCGCACGCATCGCCATCCGGACGAATGTGCGTAGTCAGCAGCACACTGTTGGCATCATTGATCAGATCAACCGCATTTTGAAATGTCTCATTGCTGGGCATAACCGTTTTTAATCCTTTGCTTCTTGAATTGCCTTATTGAGTAATTCCAATACAGAAAGTTTCGACGCCCAACCCCACAGATAGTCCATATCCAGTTTATCCTGTCGGTTTTCCAGAACACCTAAAATGTCATTCCATTGTTTTTGGGAAACCGCCCCGCCGTCGGTATACCATTGAAGTTTTAACAGAATAATATCCTCAGGCGAAACAAGATCATACATTTTATCCGAACTGTCTTCAAGAGCGACTTTTTCGCGTCGTAACAAAATCTGCCTTTTGAAAGGATCATCCGAGACAATAAAAACATCAATCTTAAAAGCAGTATCGAGGTAAATCACATTAAAGCTCGATGCGTTATGATGTGCCTGCTGAACGGCCTGTTGGCTGACATAAAAAGCACTTTCTACGGCTTGGCAAAATTCAGCTATCTGACCGCCAAACGCCGCGACCGATATATCCGCATCCTGTGTAAATCGTATCTGACCATATACAGAACTGGCAACAGAACCACCAATTGCATAAGTAATCTTTAGCTCGTCGAGAATACCAACGAATGCTTCAATGGCCGGATCAAATACGCTATCCATCTCTATCCCCATAAGCCGCTTGATAGAGTTCTTCGCCGAGATGCTGTTTGGCCCAAAGATGCCAAATCTCATCCTTATTAGCCTGCGGGTGGAGTTGACGAAGTCCCGCCATCGCTAACTGCTGCCCCATTCGCATCGCATTGCCAATCAGCTTCCATTTTTTAGCTGGAGACATATTACGATAAAGCTGCGTAACTATATCTGCGGCTTGTTTTGAAGTATCCCGAGTCCTCATACGAAAAACCTTACACTGTATATCTCAATTGTCCCTACCATATAGTCATTAAACGGGATTTGGGGGTGGAATTCAATAGGTAATCCGGAAATCATGGTATTGCGGATTGACGGGCTGGTCGGTCGTATTGATATCGCGAAAATAGCCGCCGAAAGCGTCTTTCAGGTCGTCAAGGCAGGCCTGAATGTTGGGCTTGGTTCCCTGCAGAAAGGCCTCGACCGAACCGTCGGGGCAGTTCCGCACAAAACCGGTCAGGTCGTAACGGCTCGCCGCACGCTGGGCGGTATAGCGAAAACCAACGCCCTGAACTCGGCCGGTGAAAATGATCTGTTTGGCAGTTTGATTCATCGTTTTCCACGGCCAAGCACAGCTTGACCGTGCCACCCATCGCTAACTTTGGATCGTCGTCGCATTTCGGGCGGTTCACGCCGCCGCGCTGTTGTTACTGGAATTGGGTCAGGATGTCTTCGGGGATGTCAAAGTTGGCATAGACCTCCTGCACATCATCGTGGTCCTCGAAATCCTCGAGTAAATTCAGAAGTTTGCGGGCGGTGTCCGCATCAGCAACCGGGATTGTACTGTCCGGTATCTTCGAAAGCTCAGAAGTTTCCAGCGGGATTTGCTTTTCCTCCAGCGCTGCTTTTAATTCATCGTAGCTTTCCGGCTCACAAGTAATCTCGTAAACCTCACCGATATTCTCAAAATCATCGGCTCCGGCGGTCAGGACAATGTCCATGAGCGTTTCTTCGTCCGCCGCATCGGTCTTAACCGTTATCAGGCCCTTTTTCTTGAACATATAGCTAACACATCCGCTGGCACCCAATGAGCCGCCGCGTTTTTCAAAGATTTTTTTGATCTCCGGAGCGGTACGGTTACGGTTGTCGGTTATTCCCTCGACCATGATCGCCACACCGCCGGGAGCGTATCCCTCGTACAGCACATCGACATATTCAATCGCGCCCAGGTCGCCGGTTCCTTTTTTGATGGCTTTTTCAATCGTATCCTTGGGCATATTGGCACTCTTGGCCTTGTCGATTGCATAGCGCAAGGTCAGATTCTGCCCGGGGTCGCCACCGCCAGCCTTGGCGGCAAGGATGATCATGCGAGCGATCTTGCTCCATATTCGACCGCGTTTCGCATCGTTGGCAGCTTTTTTATGTTTAATACCTGCCCAGTGAGAATGTCCTGACATTTTTGTTATCCTTTAAGCAAACTTCTGTGTTTTCAGTGAATCACTTTATTTAGCGGATAGGTAATAATACCCGAAGCACCCGCGCGTTTGAGTTCCGGGATAATCTCCCTGTCAATTTTTTCATCGACAATAATTTCAACAGCAATATATTCACTATCAACAAGATTAGAAATCGTCGGGCTTTTTTCCGCCGGAAGAATTTTAAGAATCGTATCAATATCCCCCTTCTTAACATTCATCTTCATACCAACAAGCGTCTTGGCGTCAATCGCCGCGTTCAGGAGGATCGCGATGTTTTCGATTTTCCTGTGTTTGAAATCATCCGCCCAAGCGGCTTTATTTGAGATGAACCGGGTCGTCGAAGTAAGGAGCGTATCGAGTACTTTGAGATTATTCGCTTTGAGCGACGAACCGGTTTCGGTCAGTTCAACGATACCACTGACCAGGCGGGCCTTGACCTCTGTCGCACCCCAGCTGAATTCAACTTTTACATTAATGCCTTTATCAGCAAAGTACTTCTTCGTCGCACCCACCAGTTCCGTCGCAATGATACCACCTTCAAGGTCTTCGGGTTTATTAATATCGGATTCGTTCGGCACGGCAAGAACCCACTTCGTAGGTTTGCTCGTGGCCTTGCTATAAAGAAGTTCACAGACCTCGTGGACATCTGAATTGTTTTCCATAATCCAGTCATGACCGGTAAATCCCGCGTCCAGCACGCCGTCTTCAATATAGCGGCTCATTTCTTGGGCACGCAGCATAATCAACTGTATCTGCGGGTCATCGATACGGGGAAAATAACTGCGTTCATAACCGGAGATATTAAAACCGGCCCGTTCAAACAAATCAAAGGTCGCTTTTTGTAAACTGCCCTTTGGGATTCCTAATTTAAGTACTTTCTCTGACAAAACTCTACCTTTCCATACAAACAATAAATGTTTATTGCATTCTTATTTTCTGGCCGCTTTCTTCTTCACGGCGGTCTTCTTTTTTGTAACCGTTTTTTTCTTTGCTGTTGTTTTCTTTTTCACACTTGGTTTCTTTTTGGCAACGGTTTTCTTCTTTACCATTGTTTTCTTTTTCGCGGCCACTTTTTTCTTTGCGGTCGCCTTCTTTATTTTAGAGGCCGACAGAGCTTGCTCGGCCTCGATCCGCAGAAACAAGTAAAAGTCATACGCGTCGGCAGCGCCAACCTGCCGTTCCAGAAAACCGGAAATCTCTATATCGGTCGCACTGGGATACACCAGGTCACCCGCCCGAAGATAGTCCAGCATTTTCGCATTGAGCGGAACCGCATGACCGCCCATCGCCGTCAAAAAGCAGTAACTCACCGCAAAAGGGGTGATCCCTTCCATCTCGGAGAGTTCCTTGTGTGCCTGTCGTTTTCCATCCTGAACCAATCCCTCCAAACTCACCCGGTTTCTTTTCTCAAAGATCGCATTCAATGTCTGAGTGATAGCCGCAGCACTTTTTTCAAACTCCTCAGAAGAATCCTTAAATACATCGAAAATTTCTTCTCTGCGAGAAACACGCAGATCATTAAAATCAACAAAGTGCTTCATCATTCGTCGGTAGAGCCGCCCACCCGCAACTTCGGGCATGGACTCACTGACCAGCGCATACACAACCGCCTCAATCGGATCGCCATACTTCGGCATCGGCTGTTTGGTTGACTTGCGTTTCAGCAAATTAAACAGCTTGGTTACTTTTGGACTGTATTTTTTGCTATTCTTCATAAGCTTCGCCCTGTCATCATTCTTCCATATCTTCCGGCGTCTCCAGCAACGAATGCGCGGAGTATTCGTGTTCGGCCTCTTCAATCAGCCGGAGCGTCTCTAGCGTTTTCTTGACTTTCTGATCCTGTTTAAACCTCAATTGGGGACAACACTTCCCCGTCAGTTCACCACTCAACTGGTGCTGGAAATGAGCGCTCGCATGGCACAGTGCTTCAAATATCGTATCCTGCCCGCGATTTTCCGGCGTCAGAATACTCAGGTAAATTGTCGCGTTTTTCATATCCGGCGACACATCCACCTCGGTTACACTAATCAGGCCGTGAATACGAGGATCACTCAGCCCGGTCAGAATCGTTTTACTGACGGATTCCCGAATAACCCGTGCGACCTTTTGTTGTCTTCTAGATGCCATCTTATTTTAGCTTCCCCGGTTTTGGACATCATAACTAAAGTGTTCTGGCGATTTCCACAATCTCAAATGCTTCAAATTCATCGTCGATCTTGATATCATTGTACCCGGCGATTTTGATCCCGCACTCAAGGCCAGACTTGACCTCACGGACATCATCCTTGAAATGCTTAAGCGTTTCAATCACGCAATCACCCTTGACAACAATGTTATTACGAATGAGCTTGAGTTTCGCGTTTTTACTGACCAGACCGCTACTGACGAAACACCCGGCAATGGTCCCAACACTGGAAACCTTAAATGTATTCCGAACGACCAACCGACCCAGTGATTTCTCTTGGAATTCCGGCTCCAGAAGACCCACCATCGCAGCCTTAAGATCCTCGGTAATTCGATAGATAATACTGTAGAGCCGGATATTAACTTTTTTGCTGTCGGCCACCTGCCGCACCCGTTCATCGGGTACAACATTGAAGCCAATAATAATCGCTTCGGACGCCTCGGCCAGCACCACATCGCCTTCGGTTACACCGCCCACGGCAGCATGAATAATTTTGATCTTGACCTCGTCGGTACTCAGGTCCGTCAGATATTTAATCAATACATCGACAGACCCCTGTACATCGGCCTTAACGATGAGATTGAGCTCTTTGATATTACCCGCTTCAATGTGCGAGAACAAATTATCCAGCGTTACGATGGACCGCCTTGCCAGTCCTTCTTCGCGAATTGTGTGCCGGACCTGTTCGGCCGCTGTTTTTGCCTGATTAATATCCGGCAGAGAGAAGAATTTATCTCCCGCCGCAGGTACATTGTCCAGACCGGTAATTTCAACCGGCATCGAAGGGACGGCCTTTTTCACACTGCGGCCGCGGCTGTCGGTCATCGTGCGAATGCGTCCGGAAGCACCGCCGGCCAGAATCACCGAACCTTTCTCAAGCGTGCCCTCTTTGACCAGCACGGTCGCAAGCGGCCCTTTGGTCGGGGACATTTGGGCCTCAACAACCCATCCCTGCGCAGGAATGGTTGGGTCGGCCTGATAATCACTCAGCTCGGCCTGATAATCCAGATGTTCAATCAGTTCCTCAATTCCATCACCCGTTATCGCGCTGGTTTTGACAATCTCTGTATTGCCGCTCCATTCAGCCGGGGTTAACTCGTGTTCGGCCAACTGACCATAGATACGGTTAAAATCCACGCCGGGAATATCGCACTTGTTGAGTGCGACGATAATCGAAACCCCTGCCGCCTTGGCGTGGTGAATCGCTTCAACCGTTTGCGGCATCACACCGTCATCAGCAGCGGTCACCAAAACAACGATATCGGTCATATTGGCACCGCGGGCGCGCATCGCTGTAAACGCTTCGTGGCCCGGTGTATCGAGGAAAGTTACTTTCTTACCGTTGAGTTCTATCTGATAGGCACCAATGTGCTGGGTAATACCGCCGGCCTCGCCGGAAGCAACACTGGTACTGCGAATTTTATCCAGCAAGCTGGTTTTGCCGTGGTCCACATGCCCAAGCATCGTAACGATTGGCGGGCGTTTTTTGAGCTTTTTGCACTCGCGCGCGTCAAACTGCTCCTGAATCTCTTCGAGAACACCCTTTTTGCGTACAATGGTCAGCTCCGTGCCATATTCCAGAGCCACCAACTCGGCAGCGTCTGTGGAAATGGCCTGATTCGCCGTCGCCATCACACCCTGCGACATAAGCTTTCTAATAACCTCTCCCACCTTGAGCGCCAATGCGGCCGACAAATCCTTCACCAAAACGGGTTCAGAAACCGTTGCTTTCTCCGGCCGCTCCACATGCGAAACCACATCCCCGGCTCTTCTTGCTTCGATGCGTCGAGACGGTTTAACCCGTGTCGTCTCGCCCCGAGCCGCCGCCAGACGCGCCTTGCGTTCTTCGAGATCACGCGAGCGCACCCGCTTTATGTCGCCGCGACGCTGTGAATCTCTATCCGTCGATCCTTTATCTTTTTTACGCCCATGGGTTTTGGCTTTCCCGGCCTTTTTGCCCTTGGCTGGCGCATCCTGACTGGGTAGAAGCGGCTGCGTAGCCGGCTGGTCATAACGGGGGCGAGGCGCTCGGCGTCGTGTGGGCCGCGTGTCGGCTTCGACTTTTTCAACACGAATAACCGTCGGACCTTTAAGGACCGCCGGTTCAGGTTTTTCTAACATAGGGCCAGCAGGAACAATCTTTTCCAGCTCTTTGGGTTCTTCCGTTTTTTTTGTTTTCTTTGCCTCTGCCTTTAGTGCAGCCGCTTTCGTTATTTTCTTGACCGGTTCAGCTTCAGCCGGAACTGCTTCGGCGTCCGTTTCTGTCGTCGCACCATCCGGCACGGCGGCTGTTTCCGTCGCCTCTTCCTGAACAGCCTCAGCAGAAACAGGGGCTTCTTCGATAACGGCTTCTTCTGCAGCAGGCAGGGTTTGTTCGGCTTCAGTCACCTCCTGGGTTTCTTCCTTCTTGACAACCTTTTTGCGTTTGACGCGAACCTTCTTCAGGTCTACTCGTGTCGCAACCTCAACAGTCGTGGAGTGGGCGCCTTCACTAAACCATTCACGAATGGTCGCAGCCAGACCCACAGAAATCGTTGACATATGATTCTTGATCTGGTCCAGTCCTTCGGCCTGGCACTTTTCAATAATGGCCTTGCTCTTAACGCTTAATTCCTTGGCCAACAAATGGACTCGTGTGCTTTTAGCCAAAACCGTCTCCTAATCGCAACTGCTGATTATTTAGCAACTCAAGTTAAACCGATAGTCGGTTTAATTTGATTTGTCCTTTTCCTGTTTCAATATGTCTTCGGCCTGCGTTGGATTCTCCTCGACAGTCGCCTCTTTAGCAGCTTCCTCCGCTGCAGTGATAATCTTCTGGGCCAATTCCTGATCAATCTGAAGTTCCTCGACCAACGGGGCGGACCCAACTTCTTCCAGATCAAGTACAGAAATAACCCCCAACGCCAGCAGATTATCCACAAAGCTATCATCGATCCCTTCGAGACCTTTAATACAGCTCACCAACCGGTCAACTTCTTTGTTATACTCAGTGGGGGTCAGAATGTCGATGTCCCACCCAGTCAACCGAGCCGCCAAGCGAACATTCTGTCCGTGCTTACCAATAGCCAAACTTAGTTGATCTTCGGTAACGACAACCGTCGCACGACCCAGTTCAAAGCAAATCGCGATCTCGCTGACCTTCGCTGGCGCTAAGGCATTAGCGATCAATACCTGTGACGAATCACTCCAGCGAACAATATCAATTTTTTCGCCACCAATTTCGTCCACAATATTACGGATGCGGCTGCCACGAACGCCTACACATGCCCCGACCGGATCCACCTTATCATCCAGCGTTTCCACAGCGACTTTCGTACGATAACCGGATTCACGAGCCAGCGATTTGAGCTCAATAATCCCCTCGGCCACTTCCGGCACTTCCAGTTCAAACAATCGACGAATAAAATCAGGATGCGTTCGGGACAGAACAATCTTGACCTGGTTCGATGATTCCCGTACATCAAGGATCATCGCACGGATGCGTTCTGAGGGATGGTGCGATTCACCGGTAATCTGCTCGGCTCTCGGCATAATCGCCTCGACCCGGCTTTCAAGATTGACAATCAGGGAACCACCCTCGAAACGGGCCACTGTCCCGCTGGCGATCTCGCCTTTTCGCTGAACATACTGAGCAAAAATGCTGTCGCGCTCATCGGCCTTGATCTTCTGGATCATGACCTGCTTGGCCGTTTGCGCGGGAATACGGCCTAATTTTTGAATGTCAATCTCGTCGTCATCCTTAAACGCTCGGATTGTTCCACTGGTCCGGTCGATACTTACCACAATCTCCACCTCAGAAGTCGGCTGCACACCAAAGTGCTTCCGCGCTGCAGATACCATCGCCGTTTCCAGATCCTGAAAAATCGACTCTTTGTCGATATTCTTATCCCTAGAAATATTTTCTACAATCCTAATTAATTCCTGATTCATATTGTCCTTTTTCCCTCTCGTCAAATAAAAAAGCGGAAACCTTCAGGTTACCACTTCGACTTACACGCAAACGCACTCGGATCCCGGGAAAATCAATTTCCGGGCCGGGTTGAACAAATTTGTCCTACCCTGTTTTCATCGCACCCTCCCAATAGGCGTTCCGCAAAGTCCCTGAAGAGTATCTATTCAAAAGCAACCGACAACGCAGAGCCAACGGCCCGACGCAGTGCATTGTAACACTATACGGATGCACGACTTACTTTTCCTGTCTGAATCATCATATTACACCTTTCCACTTCGCTGTTTACGGCAAAGAAACCGTTATTATAGGCAAGGGCCATAGTATGTCAAGCGTTAATCACCGGCAAACTTTGGATATATTTGCGCATTACCGTATCTATTTCGCCCCTTTTTTAGTGCAAATGTCAGGTAAACAGGCCATGGCCTGACAGGCGGTTTTTGAGAGGGGGAGGGATTAGTATTAATGTGAGAGGATTCTAATTGACATTTTGACAACAACCGATAGTATGCAGGCGTAATAACACTTCGGCATGAATACCCTAACAACCCTAAAATGAATCCTAATCCTTGAGGTGATCTAATTTTTCAGGAAAATAGAAAAATGACAAATTTCAATATTATTTGGACTAAAGTAGACGAAGCTCCGGCTCTGGCAACATACTCATTACTGCCCGTGGTCAAAGCCTATACAAAGGCATGTAACATTGAGGTTACATGCAAAGATATCTCGCTTGTCGGCAGAATTATCGCAAACTTCCCAGACAATCTTACGAAAGATCAAAAGATTGAGGATGCCTTAAGTCAACTGGGCGAACTGGCCAAAATGCCGGAAGCGAACATTATCAAGCTGCCCAATATCAGCGCTTCGATCCCTCAACTGCAAGAGGCGATCACCGAACTGCAGGGGAAGGGATATAACATCCCCGATTATCCTGAAGAGCCGAAAAACGACGCGGAAAAACAGTTGCAGGCCCGATTCTCCAAAGTGCTCGGCTCGGCCGTGAACCCTGTTTTGCGGGAGGGCAACTCTGACCGCAGGGCCGCCGCCTCGGTCAAGAAATTCGCCCAAAAGCATACACACAAAATGATGAAACCGTGGCCTGCTAATGGCTCTAAGACGCGTGTAGCCCATATGAATAGCGGAGATTTCTACGGTAGCGAACAATCAATTACTATGGACAAAGAATGCCATGTGAAAATCGAGTTTGTTGATACCAAGGGAAACTCATCGATTCTCAAGGATGACATTACGCTCCTCGAAGGTGAAGTGGCCGATACGGCTGTTATGAGTGTTGCCGCTTTGCGCCAATTCTACGAAGAGCAGATCGATGCAGCCAAAAAAGACGATACGCTCCTGTCGCTTCATATGAAAGCAACGATGATGAAGATATCCGACCCCGTAATCTTCGGCCATTGTGTTTCGGTGTTCTATAGGGAAACACTTGAAAAACACGCTGAGGCACTCAAAAAAATCGGGGCCAATGTGAACCATGGCCTTGCTGATGTTCTGGACAAACTCAACAAGCTTGATGCGGATAAAAAAGCTGAAATTGAAGCCGATATCGCGGCGGTTTACGAAAATCGTCCGAAACTGGCCATGGTTGATTCGCGAAAAGGTATTACCAACCTACATGTACCGAATAATATTATCGTGGATGCGTCCATGCCCAATGTGATTCGTGACGGCGGGAAGATGTGGAACATCGACGATAAACTTCAGGATACGGTTGCGATGATACCGGATCGGTCATATGCGACGATGTACCAACAAATTATCGAAAATTGCCAAAAGCATGGCCAGTTTGACCCAGCCACAATGGGAAGCGTTTCCAATGTCGGGCTGATGGCCCAAAAAGCCGAAGAATACGGCTCACACGGCAAGACATTCGAAGCATCCGCCGATGGAACAATTCGCGTGGTTGATGCGGACGGCACCGTCGTTATGGCCCAACCGGTGCAGAACGGCGATATTTTCAGAATGTGCCAGGTCAAAGACGCTCCGATCCGTAACTGGGTGGAACTGACGGTTACGCGGGCCAAAGCCGCCGGAGTGCCGGCGATCTTCTGGCTGGACGAAAACAGGGCGCACGACGCACAGATTATAAAGAAAGTCAATGAGTACCTGCCGCAGCACGATACGACGGGACTTGAGATTCATATCATGAAGCCGACGGAGGCGATGCAATTCTCGCTGGATAGAATTCGCAAAGGACAGGATACAATCTCTGTAACCGGAAATGTCCTACGAGACTATCTGACCGACCTGTTTCCCATTCTCGAACTGGGAACCAGTGCCCGGATGCTGTCAATTGTACCGCTGATGAATGGTGGCGGACTTTTTGAAACCGGTGCCGGCGGCTCGGCCCCCAAGCATGTTCAGCAATTTCTCAAAGAAGGACATCTGCGATGGGATTCGCTGGGCGAATACTGTGCCTTGGTGCCGTCGTTTGAGCTGATCGCACAAAAAACAGACAGTGAACAAGCGACAATTCTTGCTGAGACGCTCAGCAAAGCTATCAGTACATACCTGGAAAACGCCAAGTCGCCCTCCCGTAAGGTCAATGAGATCGACAACAGGACGAGTACATTTTATCTGACAATGTATTGGGCGCAAGCGCTGGCCGCACAGGACAAAGACAAATCGCTTCAGTCCATCTTTGCCAACATTGCCAAACAACTTGAAGAAAACGAGGACACAATCAACCAGCAGATGCTGGCTGCCCAAGGGAAACCCGCGGATATTGGCGGGTATTATTTACCGGATCCGAAACTTGCAGCCATCAAAATGCGTCCCAGCAAAGTTTTCAATGACATCATTGATGCCGTATGAAACCATGTTTCAATGGCGGCAAAGGCGGTCCACTGCCCCTTATCATTTAATTTGACATCGGCTTATGATTCCGGTTAAAATATTCCGCCTTGGAAGATTGTCGAGATTTATGATTTTTAAAGCTCTGGATTTACGGGAATGTCCGCTTGAATCATGACACCTATCGAAGGATTGTTTCCGGGCAGGATCAGCGTCCCGGGGTGAGAGCTTTGCGAGTCCTGTTCGGTGCGGCGGCTCTGGTATATGGGCTGGTTATGCGCGGGCGGAATCTGTTATTTGCTATCGGCATTCTCCGCTCTCGTGCAGCGGGCGTCCCCGTCATCAGCATTGGCAATATCACCACCGGCGGCACAGGGAAAACGCCACTGGTGATCTGGCTGTGCAATTATCTGCGGAATATGGGCATACACAGTTCGATTTTGACACGCGGCTATAAAACCCACCCGGATCAGATCACCGATGAACCCGCCCTGCTGGCGAAGGCCTGTCCCGACACCGATGTTGTCGTCAATCCCAATCGCGTCGCCGGGGCGAAGAAAGCCATCTCCGTTCATCAAGCGCAGACGCTGGTTTTGGACGACGGGTTTCAACACCGACGACTCAAACGCGATCTGGATATTGTCGCTGTTGACGCGACCTGTCCATTTGGTTATGGGCGTGTTCTGCCCGCCGGGTTGCTGCGGGAACCGAAAAGCGGATTATCCCGTGCCGATGCAGTCATTATTACGCGCTTTGACCAGGCCGATGCGGAGCAAATGCGGCAGTTGGAAGAGAAAATTCAACAGATTTCACCCAACATTCCCATTGCCAAGGCCGTTCATAAGCATACCGGTGCAGTAACTTTTCAAAATGAGAAACTCGGCCTGGAAGAACTTCGTTCCAAAAAGATTTTCGCGTTCTGCGGCATTGGAAACCCAAACGCCTTTTTCCGCTGCCTTGAGCAAAATGATCTGTCTTTGGCAGACACCCAAACCTTTGACGACCATCACACCTACACGCAGGAAGAGATGAAGCAGATTTTTGAAAGGGCAATCTCCTGCGGGGCCGAAATGATTTTGTGTACGCAAAAAGACTGGGTCAAAAGCGCCCTGCTGTCGCCGGAGGAAAAGAATGTCGTTTTTGCCTATCTGGCAATGGAACTGGACTTTCTCGAGGGACTTGATAAAATAACGGCCTTAATTGACAATCTATTTGCTGACAAATCAGAAAAAAACGAAACGACAAGTGAATGAGTTATACGAATCTATTAAAAGTTATTACGCACCTTGGTTCGCCAAAAGTACTGCTGGTAGGCGACTTTATGCTGGACAGTTATATCTACGGGGATGCCCTGCGAATCAGCCCGGAAGCCCCGGTGCAGGTGCTAAAAGTCGTGCAACGAGAATACGCTGGTGGCGGCGCATCATCTGTTGCCGCCGATGTAACGACACTGGGGGCACAGTGCTTTTGTATCGGCGTTGTCGGCAATGACATGAACGCCCAAAAACTAATGGACATCCTGAAACACCTTGATGCCGAAACAGGAGGCATCATCGAAATCGAAGGACGCCCCACCATCACCAAAGAGCGGATTGTCGGCCTGGCACAGCATCGCCATCGTCAACAGCTTTTGCGTGTGGACGATGAATGCGACGACCCACTAGCAGAGGCAGACTATCAGCGGCTGTTGAAAATCTATGAAGAACAGTTACCGCAATGTGATGTCGTCTGCCTTCAGGATTATAACAAGGGGCTTTTGGAACCGGCCTTTTGTCAGCAATTGATTACGCTGGCTCGAAAAGCAGGCAAAAAAATACTCGTCGATCCGCCGGTGGATTCGGATTACAATAAGTTTTCCGGTGCAACCCTGATCACGCCCAACCGTAAGGAAACCTCCTATGCGGTGGGCTTTGAGATCGAAACAATCGCCGATGCGGAGAAAGCATCCCTGCAACTTCAAGAGCAGTTAAAACTAGACACGGTGGTCATTACACTGGATACAGAAGGCGCCTATCTGCGAACAAACGAGCTGGCCAAACAATTGGCGATCCTGCCACGGACGGTCTATGATGTGACCGGCGCCGGGGATATGATGCTGGCCATGCTGGCGGTATCACTTGCGGCCGGACAGGATGCCGAAACTGCGCTTCAATTGGCCAATATCGCCAGCGGCCTTGAGGTTGAAAAGTTCGGTGTTGCCACCGTCAGTGTTGATGAGATCGTCAATGAGATCATCTCAACGCATAAGGGAAAAACCGGAAAAATTTATGACGCCAAAGAACTTGTTAAGCATCTGGACTACCACCGGCAGCAAAAAGAAACTATCATTTTTACCAACGGCTGTTTTGATGTCCTGCATCGAGGACATATTGAATATCTTCAATTTTGCAAGAATCAGGGCAACATTGTCGTTTTGGGACTCAACAGCGATAGCTCCGTCCGACAACTCAAAGGCCCTGATCGACCGGTCAATAACCAGCACGATCGGGCTGCGGTGTTAACGGCAATGGAAAGTATCGATTACATCACGATCTTTGACGAACCGGACCCGCTTAATCTTATCCAACAGGTTCGCCCGGATGTTCTGGTCAAGGGTACTGACTGGGGTGACAAGGGCGTCGTCGGCAGAGAATTTGTCGAGTCCTATGGCGGGCGTGTGGAACTGGCCCCGCTGGTGGACGGCAAGAGTTCAACCGCAACAATCGAAAAGATCAAACAGATTGAAGAAAAAAAGATCGCGAAGGATAAATAATGGCTCAGAAAGCAGTCTTCTTTGATCGTGACGATACCCTGATCAGCGATTCCGGCTATATGCAGCGCCCCGAACAGGTAAACCTGCTGCCGGGCGTACCGGAGACTTTGATCCAGTTAAAAAAAATGGGCTATCTGCTGGTGGTCGTTACAAACCAGTCCGGTATCGCACGGGGCTTTCTGACAGAAGATGACCTGGACAAAATCCATCAGGAGTTCAAAAGACAGCTCGCCGCCGAAAACGCCGTGATCGATGGGCTTTACTACTGTCCCTATCACCCAGATGGAGCGGTACAGAATTTCAGTATCGAGAGCAATCTGAGAAAACCAAATGCCGGAATGTTTTTTCAGGCCGAAAAAGACCTCGATATTGACTTGACACAATCCTGGATGATCGGCGATTCGTATCGGGATATCCAGGCGGGCAAAGCCGCCGGCTGCCATACGATCCTTGTCGATATACCCAGCAAGATTCGCGAGAAAAAGCCAACCGATGCGGAACCGGACCGAAAGGCCGTTAACCTGCGCGAAGCCGTCAATATCATTCGGATGCATGAATTCCATCAAAAGGCGCTGACCGCAAAAAAAATATCCAAACAGCCCCAAAGCCAGAGCATGGAAGAGTCCGACGAGTCATCCGAATCGGAACCAGCAGACGCGGCTGTCTCTGATAATCCGGAAACAATTGCCTCGATCAGTCCGCCGCAGACACAAACCGAAGAGGCCACTGAGGAAACACCGACAATGCCGCCGGTTACTGCTGAAGCGGAGCCGAACACTGAAAAAACAGCGACCGAGGATGTATTGGTAAAGGAACCTCAGTCAGTCAACCTGGAACCAGCCAAGGCCTATACGGCTAAAAGCCCGGACCGCACTGAAACACCGCAACACACCGATTCCGGCAGTGAAACGTACCATCTTCTTGAGGAAATTGCCCTTCGGCTAAAACGCAAAGATCGAGAGGGGTTGTATCAGGAATTCTCTGTTTTCAAATTACTGTCACTGATGATTCAGGTCGTCGCCGTCTTTGCCCTGATCATCAGTCTGTGTTTTTGGCTCAATCCGAAAGCCGGCGGCGAACCGGTTGTGATTATGATTGGCTACTCTGTCGCCTTGCAACTCATTGTAATCGCTTTGCTGATGATGCACTCAAGGGATTAAAGGGTTAGGATTGACGATGACTTCGCAACGGGTTTTAATCTGGCTTCCTTCACCACTGGGTGATGCTATTATGGCAACGCCGGCGTTGCGCGGATTCCGTTCACTCTTTCAGGATGCGTCTATTACATTCCTCGGCTCCGCTTTTACCAAGCAGGTTCTTTCGCCGAGTCCGTTTTGCGATGATTGGATCAATCTTGAAAAAAGTTTTTGGAAAAATATCCAACAGATTAAAGCGGGACATTTTGATACGGCCATTACCTTGAAAAATTCATTTGGCTCGGCATTATCCCTTCGGCTCGCCGGAATTAACCGCCGGGTTGGTTATACTCGTGAGGGACGATCCTTGCTCCTGACAGACCGCATCGCACCCAAGCGTACGGAGAAGGGACGCTTTCAACCGGCTCCGATGATTGATTATTATCTAAAAATCGCCGAGCATTTAGGCAATTGTACCGACAACAAAAAAACGGAACTCTCTGTTCGCCCCGAAGACACGGAAGTAGTGTTGGAAATACTGCCGCAACTGAAATCGCTGACCGAACCGCTTGTGATCATCGTACCCGGTGGGGCATTCGGTCCCAGCAAACTCTGGCCGATTGAGCGGTATGCCGAACTGGCCGACACACTCTATGATGTCTGCGGCGCAACAGTTATCATTTCGGTCTCTCCGGCCAAAGAAGAATGCTTAATCGCAGAATCAATCTGCCATCAGGCAACTTCTGAACCTATCAATTTAGGAATGACCTCCTTAAACGGCGGTCAACTGAAAGCATTATATTCACTGGCCGATCTGGTCATCACCAATGATACCGGGCCGCGGCATATCGCCATCGCACTGGACAAAGACATCATCACGCTATTCGGCCCGAACAATCCGAAATGGACACAAACTGCCCACGATAAAGAAATCCAGATTATCGGCCAAGCACCGTGTGTGCCCTGCGATAAACCCGTTTGCAAACAAAGCCAACACTTGTGTATGGAGTCGATTACAGTCAATGAGATTTTTGAAACGGCGGAAAAAATATTGGGGAGCAAGCACTAAATATGGACCAACCTTTCCTACAACCTGTTAGCGGCTTTTTTGTTAACCCGCAGTACCAGCAGACGCTCAAAGAGGCGGGATTGAATTCTCTCGATGCTGTTTTTGCCTATGAGCAAGGCCAACGACTGACGAAATCCAATCTGGCTTCGTGGCGGCATCGTGTTCGCTTACAATTGCCGGACGGCCAAATAGCTTATTTAAAGCGTTATTCTGCCCCCCCGCCATCCGTCCAGATCAAAAGTTGGCTGCAACACGGCCACCGGGGCTTTCTAAGCGAGTACGACAAGGGACCGCTGAACGAACTCAAAAAAGCTGATGTCTCGATTCCGCAGGTGATCGCCTATGGGGGGCGATGGGCCGGTTTGTTTGAAAAACGCAGTTTTATTATCACACTTGAAATCCCAAACGCTCATTCACTTGAAACCCAGTTGCCGGATTGTTTTGAGAAATCTGTGTCCAACCTGCCTAAAAGAGATTTTATCCTGAAATTAGCCGACTTTATTCACCGATTTCACAAGACCGGATACCGACATCGCGATTTGTATCTGTGCCATATCTTTCTGTCCGAAAATACAACGCTGTACCTAATCGATCTGCATCGAACCTTTAAGCCAAACCTGACAGGCAAACGCTACCAAGTCAAGGATCTTGCGCAACTTCACTATTCGAGTCCCGCTGAGGGGGTCTCCGATACGGACCGCCTTCGTTTTTATCTTGAGTACACCCAAAAGAAAAAACTCTCATTTTCGGACAAGGTGTTTCTTCGCAAAATCCATGCTAAGGCCCTGCATATTGCCCGACACGATAGAAAACACGGGCGAGTCGTTCCGTTTGAGAAACGCTCCGGTAAGAACACAACACCATGCTGAAAGTTGCAATTATTATAGAACGGGCTGAAATCGGTCTTGGCGGAGCGGAACGATCCGTTTCAGAGCTAACGGCTGAATTGCGCGATCAAGGCACGGAGGCAACTATTCTAGCCGCCAAGGGAACGAGAACAGAAAACACACAAGTACTTTGCAATCTCCTGAGAGGTAAGCGAACTTCGTTGAAGTTTTTCGAGAACGCCCTTGGGGAACACTTACAACAGAATCACTACGACATCATTCATAGCACCCTGCCACTATCCATCGCGGATATTTACCAACCCCGCGGCGGCAGTTACAAAGAAGCGGTGCTGCGAAATATTGCGTCGTACCCGTATTCTTTGCAGCGATGCATAAAGCAATGGACGCATCGTCTGAATACTCGCAGGACTGAATATATCAACGCCGAGAAGCGGCTTTGCTCTAATGACAACAAAACCGTTGTCGCCGCGCTGAGCAACACCGTCAGACAGCAATTCCAAAAACACTATCAACTCCCGGATAACCGTATCGCGGTCATTCCAAACGCAATCAACATACAGTTACAACCGGATGAAGGAGCGGCGACGGAACTAAAAGAGTCTATCTATAACTCCATTTCAATTCCAAGAGATAAAAAGCCGGTCCTGTTTCTGTTTGCGGCAACGAATCCAAGGTTAAAAGGCCTTCGTCCGCTGCTCTGGGCATTCAGAAAGATAACGGAAAACACTGATGCCTATCCTGTACTGGTTATTGCAGGCGCAAAGGAACTGGGCTCCTATCACAGATTAATCAAACTATTTAGGCTGGGAAATCATGTTGTTTCGCTGGGAAAATTGAAGGGGGTACGAAATGCTCTTTCTATCTGTGATGCAGCGGTTCTGCCAAGCTATTACGACCCCTGTTCGCGATTTATATTGGAAGCCATTGCGGCGGGAAAACCGGTCATCACGACGCGCTACAACGGAGCATCGGAACGCTATGAGCATCTTCGACACGGATTTGTCCTCAATGAGCCAGATAATATCGATGATTTAACAAACGCTTTGATGCATTTCTGTAACAGTGAGAAATTGGAGCTTGCTCATAACACTATCATTGAGGATAATCTCAGAGATGAAGTCTCTATTAAAAGACATGCTGAGAAACTAATCGAACTTTACAACAAGATTATTGCCGAAAAGAAACCTTAGAAAGCCATGCAATTTCTAACCCTGATACTATTTGCCTATCTGCTTGGATCGATTCCATTCGGATTTATGATCGCAAAGGCCCATGGTAAAGACCTGCGACTGATCGGGTCGGGCAATATCGGCGCTACAAACGCAACCCGCGCATTGGGTAAAAAATGGGGGTATCTGTGCCTTCTGCTGGATGTGCTGAAGGGATTGATCCCGATGCTGTTGGTACCTATGCTGAACCTTGTCGATTCGCAAACCGCAAGTCCCGGCAGACTGGCCCTGTGGCTGCTGGTGGGTTGTGCAGCGGTGCTGGGGCATGTCTTTCCGATTTATCTGAAATTCAAAGGCGGCAAAGGCGTTGCCACCAGTTTGGGGATCGTACTGGGATTGTGGCCCTACTACACACTTTGTGGGATCGGGGTATTTGCAATCTGGGGTGTCACGCTTTTGATCTGGCGAACCGTATCACTGTCGTCCATCCTCGCGGCAATCAGTTTCCCCGTGCTTTTGCTGCTAGCTATTCTTGTCCACGATGAACCCTGGGATTTTGTACAGTTGTGGCCACTGTTGTTTATGTCTGTTCTGATGGCGTTACTAGTCGTCGCCCGCCACACCGAAAATATTAAACGCCTGCTGAACGGTTCTGAGTCAAAAATCATGCAGACAAAAAACTCGACCAATGCCTAACCCTCCCCCTTGGTCCTCTATCGCAGTTCCTTCATTGCCTTCCGGAACACATCGTATTTCAGTAATTGGTCTTTTACATACAAAATCCTCGCACAGGTAAACCGTAACTTTCCCTTCTATCGGCTCATGTGCTTTCACTATTGCTGCAATTTGATCCAGTTTATCAGCATTTGTTTCCGGATCCCTGACTAACACAACCGTTCTTGGGAGAAATTGCCCCTGAATGTTTTTGAGGATTTTCTGTGTTTGTGTGGACTGAATTCCCCCGGCAACTGTTGCAGCAAAATGCACAACAGGCCGAACAGATTCGGTGTCTCACAGAGCAGAATCAAAAGCTTACCGAAGACAACCAAAAGCTTCGCGAACGCATTGCCCGGCTGGAAAAGAATTCTTCGAACTCATCGAAGCCTCCGTCCTCTGATATCATTAACCCACAGCCTCCTAATGCCAAAAAGAAGAAGCGAAGAATCGGGGGTCAAAAAGGACATCCCAAACACACCCGTCCACTGTTCGAAACTGACGACATTGACAAAACGGTCATCCATAAGTTGCCCGCCAAAGAAGTCCGTCGCCGCGGTCTGATTCCACTGCAGCAAACCGAGTCGGCACTTCAGCAGATTGATCTGCCCGAGAAATTCTATACTGTTATCGATCATCGTGTCCAATTATACCGTGCTCCCAACGGGACCCTCATCAAAGCAACGCTGCCAAAAGAGATTCGCAAGGCAGGGTTGTTTTCGACCCGGATGACGGCATTGACCGGCTATCTCAAAGCACGCTGTCATATGAGCTATTCAACGGTACAGTCCTTTTTCGATGACATTATGGACCTTGACATTAGCCAGGGATATCTTTCAAAAATATGTACCCAAAAGCTCTCATGTGCCTTACAGCCGGCGTATGCCGAAGTGGGACAGCGTATTCGTAATGCTCCCATTGTCGGCACGGACGAAACAGGACATAAGAATCCAGCCTATAAATCAGCATGGACGTGGTGTCAGCAAATACCAGAGGCCGTGTTCTTTTATATCAGCGACTCACGAGCCTCACAAGTGCTTATCAACATTCTGGGTATCGACTACTGCGGTATCATCATTTGCGAGTATTTCTCTGCCAACAAGAAATTTATCAAGTCGAGCAAGGCACTCGTTCAATACTGCTGGGCTCATCTGATTCGTGACATCAAGTTCTTGCTGACACTGGGCCATAAAACGCTTAAACGATGGGCTGAAGGGTTGTTGAAAGTTTTGCGAAAAATCTTCGAATTATGGAAAACACGTTATCGGCGTCATCAGGGGCGTTACGAAAAGGCGATAGCGAAGCTGAAGAAAGCATTCCTGCGAAAGGTTCGTCGTCCACCGAGTCATAATGAGGCCGTCAATATCAAAAAGCGATTTATTGACGGCGTTGACAAATGTCACTTTTTATTTTTAGAGCGAGAAGGCGTCAACCCAACGAACAATCTCAGTGAGCAGGCGATACGATTTGTTGTGATTGATAGACGCATCACACAGGGCACACGCAGTTGGGCCGGTATGCGCTGGTGCAAGCGGGCCTGGACAGTTGTCGCCACGTGTGCCAGGCATAAACGCAGCGTCTACAAATTCTTCTTAGACGCTCTAAATGCTCCCACGCGGGTACCACATACCCAAAACTCATCCCCACAAAACTGTGAACGGATACCTCATCCACAGGTATACACCTTGTGAAGCTATGTGTCAATTTCCTTTTTATATGAATTCGGCGGACAATGTTCGTCTGAAAATCAGAAAAACATGAGTTTATAAGTCGAAACCCGCAATTTCTACACCACACCTCGGGCAGCGATAATCATCGATCAGGTTTTGCAGTATCCGGTAACCACTGCGTTCAATGAGCAACGCACCGCAACTGTAACAATAGGTCGATTCAGCCTGACTATCGGGGAGATTGCCGACATACACATACCGCAAACCCGCTTCCCTGCCGATGTCATAAGCTCGCTCCAGCACTTTTCCATCGGTTGGTTGCGTGTCTGTCATTTTGTATTGCGGATAAAAGCGGCTGACATGCCAGGGGGTATCAACGGAGGTCTCTTTGGCGATGAACTCGGCGATGGATCGTAATTCGTCATCGGAATCGTTTTTGCCGGGTACCACCAGCGTGGTGATCTCCATCCAGATGTCAGTGTTTTTTGCAATGGTGCGAATGGTGTCCAGCACCGGCTTCAACTTCGCCTTGCACAGGTCGCGGTAATAGTCCTCGGTAAAGGCCTTCAGGTCGATATTGATCCCATCGAGCCACGGCTTTGCAAACTTGATTGCTTCAGCGGTCATAAACCCATTACTAACAAAGATATTGGACAACCCCTTTTGCTTCGCCAGTTGCGCCGTTTCACAGCACAGCTCCATAAAAATCGTCGGCTCGGTATAGGTATAGGCGATGCTTTTGCAGCCGGACTCGATGGCGGCGGCGACAATTTTTTCCGGTGAGTATTCGCTGCCTTCCACCTCGTTCTGGTCATACGGCGTCTGGCTGATCTGCCAGTTCTGACAGAACACACACTGGAAATTACATCCCGGTGTGGCGATGGAAAAACTTTTCGATCCGGGTTGAAAATGGAAAAGAGGTTTTTTCTCGATTGGGTCTGGGTTCGCGGCACACAGTTTGTCATAATTCAGTGAATACAGAACGCCGCCGATATTTTTTCGGGCACGACAACGCCCCATTTTTCCGTCGGCAATCTCACACCGCCAGTAGCACAAAAAACAGCGAACCTTTTGTGCTTCCTGCAGCTCCCAGAGAACCGCTCTTTTTAGTTTTTCATCCTTCATCAAATTCCATTATAGACAAATAGCCGGACAAGACAAGAAGAGAGTTTTTTGAAGTGGGATCGTTAAAGGACGAGATGTCCATGTTCTGCGCATAAAAAAAGGGAGATCGGCATGCTTTTTTTTAAGCAAAATGTGGGCCGCACTCCCTGTCGTCGCTATGCCGTTATTGCACTCTACCGCGGATAGAGATGCGAGAAGCGTTAATCGCTACGATGCACCGACAACACCTAAACTATACACAAAAAGCACCCGTAAGTCAAGAAAAAACTACCGAAAGAGCCGTTATTATTTATTCTGTTTTTATTAGGACATCCAAGTGCTGAACGCCCCATTGCAGGGCTTCTTGATGCGTATGGAAGAACAGGTCCAGACGGTTGCCTTTGATCGCCCCGCCGCGATCGGTTACCTCTACCGGCTGGCCAGTATTATAACCCGGAATCACCATTTCTGTCCCAAATTGATAAGATCTGTCCGCCGCAACAAAGGTATCGCCCGGCTGGATATGATGGTTATTGGCCGTAATACCATCCGAAAACGCTCCACAACATTGGCTGCACGGGCAGTACCCCGTTACTCGCATTTGTACCACCTGCCAATGCCCACTTTCTGTGAGCTTTTCATGATCGGTTTTAACGACGACAAACTGCATCAGTGAGGCGATCAACTCCTGCTCCTGCACGGTGTCGTGCGAAGCTTGCGGCACAGAAGCCATCAGATTTCCAGGCAGGGTCGCTTGAAGATAAACGATGGGCCGGCCCGCCGATACGATTCTCGAAAAGACGATGCATGTCAATACCACAGACGCTAAAACAAGGCCCACAGCAACGCGGATCGATCGTTTTCTGCCGCCGCATAAAGTGGTCGACTTCTTTGCCATAACGGATCCCTTTCCAATTTTCATTGAATCCAAATCGCGCCGTTGACAGCAGAGTCCTTCTACTTGCAACGGAATCTATCGTGATCAATGGGAAAGGCAGTCCATGCCCATGCACCCCCGGTAAACAGAAACATAAATGCTGTTTCCATCATGTCCCCAGCATACTTAATAGGGGCGGTCAAGTCAAGTTTTTTTCGATTATTCAGCCAAATTCAGGGGCGATAAAACATCGCTTTTTGACACAGATGGGTTGATTCTTAAAAGCATTTTAATTTTTAAAAGGAATGTGGAGTCCGGAAATACGGTCCCTTTTTTGAGAGCTTGTTTTTGGGCAAAAAAACCTCTCCGCACGAATGCAAAACGAGCCGCAGGCATCCGTGCCCACGACTCCTGCGATACCTATTATAAGTACATACAACAGCCATCCAAGATCGGCGCACAAAGCGACCGCCAAATGATTTTTGTGATTACTCCCTTAATCGATATGCTCGGTGCACCGTCACCTCGCCGCCTCTCACTTCAAACGCAATTGTATCACTTTGCCAGAAGCGTGCAAATGTTTTTTTGAGTTTTCAAGAATTACTTTTTTCGCTTTCGACCCTTGCCGCGACTAATCAACAGAACAATGACCGCCGTAACTATAACGATAACAAGTACTTCATTGGGACCTAATAAAACTGCGACCATAATAACTCTTCTGTTTTAAAATTTCTCTGATAATAAAAAAAATTAACTTTCAACATGCTCCGGGGCTTCATCCTCAGAGTCTTTCGATACCTTCAGATTTACCGGAAGATCCAGCGAAAAAATCGCCCCCTCTCCGGGTGTACTTTCCAAATGAATTGATGCTACGAGAAGATCCGCCAACTGTTTACAAATAGCCAGCCCCAGACCGGTCCCCTCACTCTTGCGAGTAATGGAGCCATCCAGTTGATAAAATTTATCAAATATCCTTTCCTGGTCTTCATGCGAAATACCCGGCCCTGTATCCATAATCGAAATTCGGACCGTTGTGTCGTCCCGCATTGCAGCCGCAATCTGAACCCGCCCCCCTTCGGGTGTAAACTTTATCGCATTGCTCAGCAGATTATATAAAATCTGCTGCACTTTTTGAGGATCCGTATCGATTAAGGGAATGTTGTCCGCAACATCGAGTCGAACCTTAATCGTTTTCTGCTCTGTCAATGGCGAAAAGAACGCCGTCAACCCATCGAGAAGCCGGGGAATACTTGTCTTGTCAATATGAATCTCCATTTTGGCCGATTCGGTCTTCGCCAGATCGAGCAGGTCATTAATCATATTCAGAAGCGACCGCCCGCTTGAAACGATATTCTCGGCCCATCGTTTTGACTTTTCTATATCTGACGCCGGCTTTTCCCGAAGCAGTTCGGCGAATCCCAAAATAGCATTGAGCGGAGTGCGAAACTCATGCGACATATTCGCCAAAAATTCACTCTTAATTTTATTTGCCTTAAACAGCTCAATATTCTTTTCTGAAAGCTGCGATATCTTTGCATCCAGCCGCTTGTTGGCCTGCTCCAGTTTATGCTGGGACTCCATCAAATTGTCCAGCATATGATTAAACGCATCAGAGAGTCGCTCGTACTCATCGCCGGTCTTAATCGAACTGCGAATATCATAATTGCCGTCAGCAATGTTATTAACCTGCGCCCGCAATTGCCGAATAGGCCTTAGGATCACCCGTTGTACAATTGTATAGAACGATACCATTGCTCCCGTCGCCGCCAAAAGCCCAGCCACCACAACCCACAACCGGTTCATAAACAGGGTCCATGCCAAAGTAGCGGCCGGCGTCGCGGCGACTAATACGCCCACTTCCTGATTTTTACTGAATGCCGGCGGAAGGCCCTCTTCTGTGTGACAGTGGAGGCAATTCTCTTGGGCCCGTACAAGACGCAGGTAATGGTTTTGAGTCCCTGCCTGCGGGCTGCGTTCAGTCCAGGCAACATCGCTGATCGTATCGCTGTTTCTTACCAATTTGAGATTCTCCATCTCGGTCTCTGATAAACCAGACGGGATTTGCTCTGTATCTTTGTCTAAGCGAACCCATTGTACAAGATGGTTCGGGTCATTCAACACGATCCCGCTTTCAGATAATGGCGGGCGATTTTCTGATGTTCCTATTTTAAAATGATTTTCGTAAAACACCTGACCGATCGCGCGGCCTGAGTCCAGGGCGCTCTTTTCAGTGAGCTTATTCATCCAGAAATAGGAAATCAAAAGCGCCAGAACCAAACTGAAAAGGACGGCTCCGCCAAACTGAAGACGACATTTTTCCGCCAGCGAAAGAGACTTTCGGAAAATCCTTTCCTTTATATGCTGATAAAACCGCTTTGGTCCCTGCAACATCTAAACTCCTTATTTCCCCGAAACCCGCCGCCGGTCATGGGAAACATCAAACGCTATACAGAGCAACTTGACGCTAATCTTACACATTCTCACCGTCAACCTGATGCAGATGTTTTTGAACGCGTAAATTCAACTCGTCCAGTTGGCCCTGATCCACATCTGACGGTGCCTCGGTCATCAGGCACTGACCGCGTTGTGTTTTTGGAAATGCGATAACATCGCGAATATTTTCAGTCCCGGTCAGCAGCATCGTCAGGCGGTCTAAACCAAACGCAATGCCGCCATGCGGCGGAGCACCATACCCCAATGCCTTCAGGAAAAACCCGAAACGGTCTTCGGCCTGTTTCTTCGAGATATTCAACAGATCAAAGACTTTCGCCTGGATCTGCGGATTATGAATACGAACTGAGCCACCGCCGACTTCTGAGCCGTTAACCACCAAATCATACGCCTGAGATCGAATGTTACCCGGATCGGTTTCCAGCTTGCCCATGTCCTCTTCGACCGGGCAGGTAAACGGATGGTGCAGTGAATCGTATCGCTTCGCGTCTTCGTTCCACTCAAACAGCGGAAAATCGACCACCCATACGAACTTGTAATCCTTCTGATCGAACAGTTCAAGCTCTCGACTCAGCCGAACACGCAACGGAGCCAGCGCTTTGTTCACTACGACCGCCTTGTCGGCAACAAACAGCATCAGATCGCCCTCATTGGCGCCAAATCGCTCGACCAACTGAGCTAACTGCTCATCAGTGAAGAATTTAGCGATGCTGCTTTTAGGAACCACAATGCCCTGCTCATTCTTTTCAACCTTCATCCATGCCAGGCCCTTGGCGCCGTAATCGCCGACGAAAGCGGTCAGCTTCTTTTCAATGTCGCTGCGGGAATACTTTGCCCCGCCGGGAGCACACAGCCCCTTGACAATACCGCCCTTTTCGACGGTCGAGGTGAACACCTTAAATGTCGATTCTTTAGCGATATCGGAAATATCCTTGAGTTTCATCTCAAACCGCATATCGGGACGGTCAACGCCATATTCGTCAATCGCCTGCTGATAAGGCATGCGAATAACCGGATTGGGAATATCAACATCAAGCACTTCCTTGAAAATGCGGCGAATCACACCTTCATTCATGGTCATAATGTCGTCTTCATCGACAAAGCTCATCTCCACATCGATCTGGGTAAACTCGGCCTGACGGTCGGCACGCGGATCTTCATCGCGGAAACAACGGACGATCTGGAAATAGCGATCCGTACCGGAAACCATCAAAATTTGCTTGAACAACTGCGGCGACTGCGGCAATGCGTAAAACTGCCCTTGATATAACCGGCTGGGGACCAGAAAATCTCTGGCCCCTTCGGGCGTACTCTTGCCAAGCATCGGCGTTTCAATCTCCCAGAAACCATTGTCGTCATAATAATCCCGCACGATCTTGGCCACCCGATGCCGCACCGCTAATTTTTCCTGCATGCTCCTGCGCCGCAAATCGATATAACGATATTGCAGGCGAAGTTCCTCATTGACTTGGTCCGCTGCGTCAATCTCGAACGGCGGCGTCTTGGCGGTGTTCAGCACTTCCAACTCCGTAACCAGCACCTCAATCTGACCGGTCACCAGACGGGGGTTTTCCAGCCCCTCGCCGCGAGGTCGAACAACACCTTTGACAGCAACGACCCATTCGCAACGCAGGTTGCGAGCCATTTTATGACATGCCGCATCCGCTTCCGGGTCAAAAACAAGCTGCACCAGCCCGTTTCGGTCCCGCAAGTCGATAAAGACCAAATTTCCGTGATCGCGATACGAATTCACCCAACCGGATAAAACAACGATCTGTGTGTCATCTTCCAATCTCAGTTGACCGCAATGATGCGTGCGTTTCAGCATAATACCCTCTATTTTGACAAAAGTTCCTGTTTTCAAAAGGGTTAACATACCCGAAACACCCCTTTAAGTCAACGACAATCCCGACACACGCAATCGAGGCGGTTCTCGAAGCGTTTTGCTGGCATGGCAAATACTCCTTAAAAAATCATTTAAACCATGCCAAGTTATCGGACAAATACAGACAACTCCTTATTTTAAGCGAGCACCCAATTTCCATGTTCGTTTTATCAGGACGAAAAGGTCATTGTAACTTGAATTGTAACTTTTGGAGTTAAAAAAACGAAACTTTAAAGTTATCCCGGCTTCGCCGGGGACTTTTTAATCTTTCAGCATAAACCATTCTTTCCTCGATCTATTTTACCATTTCAGTTACGGTTACTTGCAGAGAACAGCCATGGAAGACGTCAACAAAAGAAGATTTTTGATTCTGGACGGTGTCAGGAAAAACCACCTTAGCTTTGGCTAAGACTGATTTCCCTTCCTTTTCAGAAGTCAAAAAGCTTCTACTTGCCGCTCAAAAGCAATTACTAGAGCTACCCTTAAGGATTATTCTCTTTGATGATGACAGGGCAAACCCAATAAGCCCAATCATGTTGTATATTCTCCAGTTTATCCACCCAAAAAGTCAACTGTATCTTTTCTCCTGCCCAAGAGGACAGATCAATCTGATTCGCAACAGGAGCTTTCCGCTGTTGACGACCGGTCCATACCTGTTCATCATTGATAGAGATCGAAAAACCAACGCCGTCTTCACTCTCACCATCAATCAGTGTTTCAAAAAGCATTGACAGCTTACCGTTATCTTCCACCTGGGGCAATTCTATTAGATAAGACAACTGCCCTCTGCCGTTTTTGGGTGGATGCTGGAAAATCGCCGGTGTCATCCACCCGGCCGCACGAAGCACCTCCTTGGGGCCGCATGCAAGATTATTGATCTGTTCGGCATCTTCAAATTCGGCAATAAAATCATACACGACGGAATCTTCATCTAATGAAAAAACTGACTTGATGGTTAGCTCCGTGCTTGCCGGAGTATCCGACCATTTTTTGATTCCAATTATTGGTTTGGCAAACTCAAAATAATCTTTCCATTGATTTGTATCCGCATACTTAAATACCTCCCAGATGTATTTCTTCTTCCAAGGTTTTGTCGGATTGGGATCCACCGGATTGTTGTTCCATAAACCCAGCTTCAGCCCCCCCTCATTCTTGTTATCAACATGCCGATGTAAAATAAAAGCACTGATTTCAGGTATCCGGGATATTTTGTAATAGGCATAGGCATACGCCGCCGCCTGAACTTTTTCACCTTCAGGCCCTTCCGGCGTATGAAACCCCTGTTCCGTCAATGCAATATCACGCACACGGCCCCGATATAACATATTTGACTGTTTCATAAATCGAGGCAGAACTTCGATATTTTTAAAGGTAATTTTGGGAGTGGAGAATTCATCTTTCACCAATGGATCTAACCAAAATCGGGGTTTAAACAGGTTTTCTGGATATGGATGAAAGGCAACGTTCCAAGAAAAGTCACCCTCTATTTTCCCCCCAGCCGCAATAGATTTAAGAAGCTCGTCTCCAGAAACTTCATGCAATTTGTTCATCGTCGGTCCTCTTTTGGTCCAGTGATGGTCCATCGAAACATAGACTCGCAAATCCGGATGAAATTTTTGTGCCGCCAACCATCCCAGACGCAGCGCAATCAGATATTCCCGAATCACTTTTTCAGATGACGAGTCACCCATGTTATACCAGACCCAGTGTTGCTGAACTTCGTTACCGATGATTATTGAACTGATCAGACCATATTTCGCGTCTTCTCGAGTATAACGGTCCGCTAAAAATTCCAAAGCCGCCAGGTAATATTTCAACCCTTCATCGGATGTAACATTAAAAGCCCCCAGATGCGTCGGGCTGTTTTCAACATCGGAATCCGGATGCAGCAGCGGATTATCTGGATTCCGAGTTGATGGCATTCTGTTAATAAACACGGCAAAAACACCAATACCAGCTTCAGTAAATTGTTGTATGCGCCGGTCTAATTCTCTAACCCTAGGCATATTCAATGGAATTTGCACCCCGTCAAATTCCCAAAAAGCCTCCGCATTGGGATCGTTCCATGCCACAATCTGATCCAAATGAATATTTTCATGAATATATTTAACACCCAGTTCAATCGCATCATCAACATCTACGATACAGCTTAACCCCTTAATGGACTTGGGTCTGGGTAATTCAATTTTGCGGGGCTTGGCCAGAGAAAAATCTGTTACATAACGGGTATTGCCAACGGGTTCTTTGGTAAGGATGTCAACCAGCAAAAACTTACTGTAAATCCGGTCCCTTTTACATTCATACCGTTTGATCACAATCTCCGACCGGCCCATGCCGTGCCAAACAACCGGATAGAATTGACCTTTGTCATACTCCTGATAAGGTTTCAATTCGAGCAGATGAAACTTTTTTTGTGAAACCGAACAGGTTATGTTCAAAGCAGAATCTGTCGCGCTAATACCGGTAATTCCGACCGTTGCTTTTTCCGGACAACTCGCACATCCACACCATGCGGCCAGCAGCATAATCACCATCACCATAAGTTCTATTTTAAACCGATTCTGGAAGAAATTAACGCTCAATCCTTTCATGTATCTGTCGCCTCTCTGTCTACAAGACTATCAACTATTTGTTCGTTTCTGTTATATATAAACGAGGTGCAGACCACCATAAACAGTTAACCATCTTGGTCTGCCCCTATGTTTATGTACCAGTTATTATGAGAGTATTTCACACATATTTTCCCTGTCTTAAACAAAGCGAAACCTCGCTCAAGACACTGTATCGCAAACGCTGCCGGGACCATATAATTCAAGTTGCTGTGCGACCGACAACGATTATAATCCATCCGCCAGCAATCCACAACATATCTTCATTCAGCGATGCAAAAACAATTTCCAAACCTGCTGCCCCCCGGGTCATGAGAATTACCACAACCCATTGTAAAACCATAACTTATGAAATTCCTACTGAGTGCTCGCTTAACATAGTGTGCATCCGTGTCTCATTACATAACCCCAGAACTGTTGCCAACGGCCCTTTGTCAGTTTTAACCCAAGTTCCACAGTTAGGGGGGTAAAAGGCGGTTTTTGATAGCGCTAGGGTGAAAAGTCTTCACTACATTTTATTTCAACTCTTTATTTGTCCGGGTAGATCAAGGCCTAAACGCGACAGCAAAATCGCTTGGTGTTCGGTCGGTCTGCCAACGCAGCGACGGCGAATATCTACGTTTTTTCGAGTCGGCAACACCACGTCCACCACGCTGATCTTACTTAATTCGTCAAATATTCGTCGCGGTTCATCACCCAGGCCTGCGGCTTTAGCCATCTGATGCAGCGTCTTCCATAACACATAAGCCAGGAAACATACCAAAATATGAGCCAACACCCAGTCTTTTTTCTGGTGCCAAACCGGCCTGATCTTCAGATCGCTTTTATGGATCCGAAACACAGCTTCAGCTTCGGTCAACTGAATATAAGCATGCCATAAATCCTCAGCCAACCAGTCGGTAACATTCGTACAAAGCAGATAACAACCTTCATTGAGTTTTGCCCATGCTCTCCAGTTTTCCTTCTTTGTCCAACTGATGGTTGTACGGCCATCTGCCTCTTTTACTTCAACTTCAAACAGTCCGGCTGCCCGGCTGTTTTTGGCCATAATACTGCCGACCCTGCGATCAATAGTTTCTTTCTTATACTTACGTTTTTCGCAACCGCTCCTGAGCTTTTCCAGTGCGATATCAATTCGCTGTTCAAATCGCTGATGCATAGCTTTTTCTTTCTCTCTGCGATCCTGGCTGCGACACAAAATGTATGTTTCCCGGTCGTCATCCGGCGACTGACACAACTTCACTTCAAGTCCTTGACGAAGTGTCTTCCAATTTTCCTGAAGCAATTGCCGCTCAAACTTTTTCAACGTACCTTTTGATGCACCGATAATATACTTACGATTCCCCGATTTCATAAACTCAATATTCTCTTTGCTCATCATACCGCGATCACCACACCATATACGGTCGGCTTTGCCGTAATAAGCTTCCATTTTCGTAACGATTTCCTGCCATGTTTTGACATCGTTTTTATTGCCCTCGAAAACTTCATATCCCAAAGGCATGCCACATTTGGACACTACCAAGCCAATACAAACCTGTTTACAGTCAGAGCGTTTGTCACGTGAATAATCTCGTTGGGCCATAGGATTACCCAAACATTGACCTTCAAAATAAGTACTGGTAACATCATAAAGCAACAGATCGTACTGTAAGTCAAACACAGTGCCAAGTCGATCTTTTAAATGTTTCTCCATGGATTTTTTGTGCGGCACAAGTTTGTCTAATGCGCGATACAATCGTTCGTCATAAATCTTTTCCGCCGGTATACCCAATAACTCCGGTATAGCTGTACTTTTATAATAATGCTCGGCAATATAAAGCTCGCTTGAGGGGTTGCACAAACGACAGATCGCAAGCACCAAGGCCATCTTTGACCATGGTATGTCTTCTCTGCCCGGCGGCATGACAATTTCGAGCAATTCATCAAACTTGAGTTTATGTATCAACTGCAAAGCAAGCCACGGCCCGCCAAAGTCCAGCTGGTTTTCAACGCGAATATTGGCAGTATCAATCTCTACCCATTGCGGTTCAGGTTTAGTGTCAGCATCAAACAACTGTAGTTGCTTGAATGGAGACTTTTTATTGCCGTTAGCTGCTTGTTTAATCCCAAGCCATTCGGATTCCTTGAGTTATCCCAGATAAGAAACAATACGTTGACGCAGCCCTCGATCTGTACGATAGGACTCAACCAATGCCCAGTATGCATAGTTCTTTCCATTCTTAAATCGATAACATGGCCTGATAAACATACCCGCATTTTACAGCGAATTAAACACCGAACAAGTGGCAAGGTCTACACTACATTGCTTTTGGAAACGAGGACCCACATTTTAAGCAAAAACACAAAACTTCACCCACTATAACAAGCCCAAAATGCACAAAGTAGCCAAAACGAGGACGCAAAAAAAACAAAAAACTTTTTTCTCACATACATAGTGTGGAACTTGGGTTAATGTTCACAACGCCAAAACACAACTGGCCCCATCATCTTTCCATCTTGACCCGGAAATGCACATTCGCTGTTTGACCAAAAGGGGATATTTACATGACTCCACTGGGCACTATCCCTTGTGGTTGACCAACAAATTGAATGAAACGGGTTCGACCTACACAGCCCGTTGCGCCAGACGGCAGAAGAGCTTGCCTCGAGTTCTATCGGCGTTTTTGGATAATTTTCTACCCTAGAGCAGTACACTGCATATTGGGGCTGGTGGAGGGAAGTAAATACCCCCTATTGACCAATGTCTTACCTGCTGCCTCTGTTACGCCGCTGCCGATAGGAAGATTATCTTTGATATGACGCGAATAAAACATCTTACTCTCATAAAAAATTCATATTTTTTAGGCATTTCCAGCTATAGTTGATGCCTGCGTCAAAAGTCAAAAAATGCCGAAAACAGTGGCGTTTTCTACCCATTATCACCGTTTTTAGTTGACGATTCAGACTTTTGGCGGGCGCATCATAGTCTCAACTTTCCTGCTGCTTTGATGGTTTTTCCTATATGTTTTTTGGTATGGGCAGTTGAGAGGAAATTGGCTTCGAACTGAGAGGGGGGTAGGTAGATTCCCATATTCAGCATCTGCCGGAAATAGTTTCCGTAGCGTTCGGTGTCACATTTGGAGGCGGTATCGAAATCGGTTACTTCGCAATCCGTAAAGAAGAGCGTGAACATTGAGCCGATGCGGTTGATTTTGTGAGGGATGCTTTTGCCGGTAAGCTGTTCGGTAATTCCATCGCACAGAGTTTTGGTGAGCTTGTCTAGTTTGCGGTAGGGCTTTGATGTTTCAAGCTGTTTAAGTGTGGCGATTCCGGCGGCTACGCAAACCGGATTTCCGGAAAGTGTTCCGGCTTGGTAGATCGCCCCATCTGGGGAGAGCTTGTTCATAATCGAGGCCTTGCCGCCGACGGCCCCGATGGGGAACCCGCCGCCAATGATCTTGCCCAGTGTGGTCAGATCGGGCTTTATTTTGTACTGCGTTTGCGCCCCACCATAGCACAGGCGAAAACAGCTGATAACCTCATCGAAGATTAGGATACTTTTATTTTGATTGCACAAACTTCTGATCTCATTAAGAAAATACGGCTTTGGCAAAACGGTGCCCATGTTCCCGGCGACCGGTTCGATAATGACCGCGGCGATCTGGTCGCCGTACTCTTTGAACAGCCGCATGACCGCTTCGACATCGTTATAAGGGGCGAGTAGGGTATTTTTTGCAAAATCGGCTGGTACGCCGGGGCTGGACGGTGTGCCCAGTGTCATCAGACCGGACCCAGCGCTGACGAGCATGTGATCGACATGACCGTGATAGCCGCCGATGAATTTAATGACCTTGTCCCGACCGGTGGCCCCGCGGGCCAGGCGGAGGGCGGTCATGACAGCTTCTGTGCCGGAGCTGACCATCCGGACTTTGTCGATGGAATCGAACGCGGAAACGATCATCTCGGCGAGTTGTGTTTCGCCGGCAGTCGGGATCCCGTAGCTGGTGCCTTTTGACATGACTTTCTTCACTTCAGAAAGCACATATTTATCCGCGTGCCCCAAGATCATCGGCCCCCAAGACAGGCAGTAATCAATATATCGGTTTCCATCTTCGTCATAAAGGAATGGCCCTTTGGCTTTTTTAATAAAAATTGGCTCAGCCCCGACGCTCTTGAACGCGCGAACCGGGCTGTTGACTCCGCCGGGAATGACTTGTTGGGCATTTTTGAAAAGCTGGGCGTTTTTATGATTTTTCATAGTATTTAGCCACGAATTTTTACTAATTTTTACTAACTTTTTTGCCACAGGACACAGAGTTCACAGAGCATTAATTTAGTATGACAGCGCTGGTTTTTAATGAAAACCAGCGCTATCATATCAGGACGGTCAAACCGCAACCAAAATGTTAGTAATAGTTATGTAAAAGAAGTATAGTAGCATCCTAATAAATAATCACATTTATAGAAAAGATGCTACTATGAAACTTGTCGAATTATACAAAGAAAAGATCATGGGTGCAATAAACGGTTTAGATAGAATACGATTTCGCGGGTCAATTCGCTGGCTTGCTACTCATACAGGTATTTCTACCTTTTTGAGCAGTCATAGTATTCTTCTCAAGGACTTTAAGTCCTGGGTTATGGAAAGAACCGCTAATATTCGACAAAATTGCGACCAGCAGGCCAAGGATTTGGGTACTGACCAGTATTCCTGGGGTCGGGCCACGAACCGCTGAGGCGGTGCTGGCCTATACCGATGATATTAGTCGGTTCAGTAATTACAAAAAGTATTGTGCCTACTTTGGCGTCACACCGAAACTGGACGAGAGCGGCTCGTTCCGTCGATTGGGTCATATCAGCAAACAGGGTCCGGCTGTGGTTCGATGGCTGTTATGCGAAAGCGGCTGGAAAGTGGTTCGGTACTGTCCGGGATTGCAGGCGTTTTATGAGCGGGTGATGGCTGGTCAGCAAAGCCGTAAGAAAATTGCGATTATCGTATTGACGCGGAAATTGCTGTGTATTATGCGGGCGATGCTAATGACGGGTGAGTTATTCAATGAAAAGCTGGTTCAGGAAGTATTAAAAGCGGCTTAAGAGATGTTTCAGGTTGACGGGACATATGTCCGCGAAATGTGAGTTCGCTTCGGTGGAGATCACGCCGCAGAGAATAGGACCTTTCGGCCGTATAAAGTTTGATGTGCCGATGGTTTGCCGGTGAGCACAAATAGGAGTTTGGGCAGTCAGCCTGCGAGCGTCCCGTCTTTGGGGTCTTAGACCCCTCTGGTTTTGGGTAAAGGGGCCAAAGACCCCAAAGACTAAAGGTGTAAAAATGCAATGAAAGAAAAAAACGAAAAAGCGAAATTTTGGACTTGAACGGCTCCGGTTCATAGGATTTCGCGGATTGGCGCGGATTTTTTTAAGAACTCATATCTAAAAACTCTTTTTCTATTTAATAATCAGTGAAATCGGTGTAATCTGGTGGACCTATGATTTTATCTGTTTTCCAAGGTCGTTTTTTTATGCTGCGGTGCTGTCTGCTCGTCGCGAGCATGCTGCTTGTAACGATCGGGATCGTAACAATTTACGCGATTGGACATCCTGCGAATGAATTAAGAATTGAGAATGAAGAATTAAGAAATAACGGAAACAACTCAGGAACTCAGGAACGCAAAGACGCAGGAACTCAAGAATATAAGGATAACCACCCCGGCCTTACGGCCACCCCTCCTTTGAAAGGAGGGGAGCTAACAGCGAAACCCAATAAATACTCCAATAAATGGAAAAAGCAGCTTGCTTTCGTGGGGGTGGGGCTGGTGTGCCTGGTCTTAGTGAATCTTTTTTCTTACCAGCGGCTGGGGCCGATCAGCTATGGGCTGTACGCGGTCGTTCTGATACTGCTGGCGCTGCTGCTGGTGGACCGCGTGATCGATCTGCCGTTTGTGAAAGAACGGTTTGGAATCCGCCGGTGGTTTAAGATCGGGTTCGGATTTCTGATCCAGCCGTCGGAGTTCTGCAAGATTACCTATGTCCTCGCGCTGGCGTGGTATCTGCGGTTTCGGTCCAATTTCCGCGAGTTTTGGGGACTGGTGGGCCCGTTCGCACTAACGCTGCTGGCGATGGTATTGATCCTGCTGGAGCCGGACCTGGGGACGACGCTGCTGCTGATGCCGGTGCTGTTTACCATGCTGTTCGTCGCCGGGGCCAAGGTCAAGCATCTGGCGATCATCCTCTTCATCGGGCTGGCCGTTAGCCCGATCCTGTGGCAATTCATGAAGCCGTACCAGCGAATGCGGATCTCCTCGGTGCTGCTGCAGAACAAAAAAATCATGAGAGCAGCCAAAAACAACGAAAAACTAGCCAAAATCCTCGTCGGCGATCCGGACAAACTGCGCACCTGGAAACGAGCCGATGGCTATCAACTGCTGCATGCCAAGCGGGCAATCGCCTCCGGCGGGCTGACGGGCTACGGCTTTGGCAAGGGACCGTATCTGCAAAATCAAACATATCTCAAGCTGCCAGAGGCGGATAATGACCTGATTTTCGCGATGATCGGTCATCAGTTTGGGATTCTCGGCTGCGGGACAGTAATATTGCTCTATATACTACTGATTGCCTGCGCGATCGAGCTGGCGTGGCTAAATACCGACCCGTTTGGTCGATTGGTCGCCGTGGGCATCGCGGCGATGTTCGCGGTCCAGATACTGGTCAATATCGGCATGGTGCTGGGGATGATGCCGATTACCGGCTTAACGCTGCCATTAGTCAGCTACGGCGGCTCCAGCATGGTCGCCAACCTCATCGCCATCGGCCTATTGAACAACATCGGCCGCCACCGACCCTTCTCCGTCGCCAAAAAACCCTTCGAATACTAAGGAACCGCGACTAAATAACCTGTCTATTTCTCATCTCATCTTCACATTATCTTCAGCCGAATCTCAATCGCGAAATCCTCGACATAGAATAGCTATGCCTGCGGTTTCACCGTAATCGATTGCGACTGAATCCAATGCAAATCTGAGCGATAAATGAACATTTTATTTATACGCAGCCCCTAAACAAAAACGCGGGATCGCAAACTCCCCGATGGGGCGATAGAAGCCATTATTTGCAGCAATTCCGCAACTTAAACTTTTTGTGTCTGTAAGTCCTTACAGGTAAGCATTTTCGCATTGATTTCCACAAAAACCAAATTCGCATTCGTTTTTTCTTGACTTTTCGTGCTCTTGCTGATATA
>JAGGWF010000204.1 GCA_021157685.1 Planctomycetota bacterium
ACAAATCTTAAGCCGAGACGGTAAGACACTGCGGTGTTATCAGGGTCGGCTTATTCCCCGAAACGCCCCTTTCAGGGTCAACTATGACAATATCTATGCAAGCCGGATTCTTTTGACATGGAGTACTGAAGATGGGTTTAATTGGAAACCGACTTATTTTAGTGCGCCGGATTTTAATGATCCAATACAGCTTCAGCATTATGGGGTTCAGGTTTTTTGGCAAGAGGGAAAACGGCTGCAACTTGGTTATTTGAAAATGTATGACCAGGTGATGCAAAGAGTCTATACGGAATTGGTTTATAGTCGTGATGAAATTCATTGGCATCGATTTGAGGGTAGACGCAAATTTGTAGATAATGGTGAATTTGGAAGTTGGAATTTTGGCTATTCCCTTGTCGGTAAGAAAAAGGTAGAGAAAGGTGATTCTGTGTTTCAGGCTATGGTAGGAATCAATGTATTGCATTTTATGTATTTACCTGCATTTAGAGATTCAGAGATGACATCGGAGTGGCTAAAGAACACATGGTTACAAGGTCGCCTGTCGGGAGGCAAAGGAATCGAACATTCGCCAGCATGGCAATTCTATGGTTCATGGGAAAAAATATTAGAGCACATCCATTATGCCAAGGTGACACCTGGGTTGATGAAATATCGAAAACAGGGATGGGTGTCTTTGAAAGCGGGTCAGCAAGAGGGGTGGTTTGTCTCAAAAGCATTACATGCCGGCAACGAGCTTTCCATTAATGCTTTTACTCAAGAAAATGGATACATTACCATTGAGGTCCTTGATTCTGAAGGCACTGAATGGGTTGATTATTGCGGTGAAAACGCGGCTGGATTTACAGGAGATTCAACCGATCGCCAGCTTCTTTGGAAACAATCAAGTGTGGGGAAAATTCCGAAGAGTCCCATTCGGTTGCGTATTACAATGAAAAATGCGGATCTCTATGCTTTGACGTGGCGATAGGAGGCGTTATGGATATACTGAGTAAACGGTTGCCAGTTCACCATAAATTTGGCAACTTTAGTTGTACTTATGAGTTGGATCCGCTTATGAAAAAGAAGCAATAATTTCAAACGAAGATAATCGTATTTATTAGAGCAGAGGTTTTTTATGAGTTTAGCAGAAAACAAAGAGGTTTTTGACAAAATCGGGAAGAGTAAAATTGTAGCGGTGCTTGTGATAGATGAAAAGGAAGTCGCTGTCGAAGTCGCACATGCCCTTTTAGAGGGTGGGATTAATGCGATCGAACTTGCACTGCGTACACCCTGTGCAATAGAGGCATTGAAGGAGATAAAAAACAAAGTTCCGGAAATGATAGTGGGTGCCGGCACGGTTCTTACTCAGGATCAGGTGAAACAGGTTTATGATGTGGGATGTGATTTTGGATTTGCACCCGGCAATAACCCCCGTGTTCTAGAAAAAGCGATTGAGATAGGTTTGCCATTTGTGCCGGGTGTCTGCACACCTTCGGACATTGAATTGGCTTTGGAGTTTGATTGCAAAGTTCTTAAGTTCTTCCCTGCAGAGCCATTAGGTGGAGTAAATTATCTTAAGTCAATAGCGGCTCCTTACGCGCATTTGAACCTGCAATTTATTCCGTTAGGAGGCATCACACAGACTAATTATCAGGCGTATATAAATCTGCCATCTGTTCCTGCAGTTGGCGGTTCATGGATAGCGCCTCGCCAGGTCATTAAAGATAGAAATTGGGATGTGATTACGCTGGTAGCGAAAAAAGCTCAAATCCTTGAAACAGAAATGAAATAATATAACTATGTGGAGTGTAATGAAGTTATGAACAAAATAGTCACTTTTGGCGAAATTATGGGGCGGCTTTCACCGAATGGTTTTCAACGATTAAGACAAGCGTTGCCGGGAGGCCTGAATATGTCATTTGCAGGAGCAGAGGCAAATGTTGCGGTGTCAATAGCCCTTTTAGGGGGGCAGGCCACTTTTGTCTCGGCGTTGCCCGACAACGCGATTTCTGACGCTTGCATTGCTACATTGAAAGGGTTAGGGGTTAATACTCGATATGTCTTAAAAAAGGATGCAGGCCGATTGGGGCTATACTATACGGAAACCGGGGCGAACCAAAGACCGAGCCGAGTTATTTACGACCGGGCCGGTTCGGCTTTAGCTTTGACCGCCGCAGAAGACTATCCCTGGGAAGATATCTTCTCGGATGCGAATTGGCTGCACATTAGTGGAATTACGCCGGCGTTGTCAAAATTAACAGCAGAGGCTGCTTTAGTAGCAGTTCGGCAGGCCAAGCGCAATGGGGTGGCTGTTTCCTGTGATTTGAATTTTCGTAACAAGTTATGGAATTGGGACCCTGCCAAAAAACCTCGCCAGTTGGCAGAGTCTGTCATGAGGGAAATTCTTAATTATGTTGATCTGGTATTGGCCAATGAAGGAGATGTTTCCGATGTGTTGGGCATCAGTGCTGGAAACACGGATGTAGAAAAGGGCCGATTGGATATTCAGAAGTATCAACAGGTTGCCAGAGAGGTTGTGTCTCAATTTTCTAATGTCAAAAAGATGGCTATAACGTTGCGAGAAAGTATTTCAGCAAATCACAATAATTGGGGAGCGATGCTATATGATGCTAAGGTGGATAAGCCGGTGTATGCCCCGCTCAACAACGGTGAATATGCACCCTATCAGATGAAGAATATAGTTGACCGGGTTGGTGGTGGGGATTCATTCGCCGCAGGTCTAATCTTTGCTCTCAATACCCCTGAGTTGAGCGACCAGGAAACAGCGATTTCTTTTGCGGTGGCCTCTTCATGTCTGGCACATTCACTTCCGGGCGATTTTAATTTTTCGAGCCGGGCAGAAGTAGAAAACTTGATGAGGGGACAAGCGAGCGGCCGTGTTGTTCGATAGTAAAGCAGTATCGCGGCAATCACAAAGTTAAACATTTTTCTTGTGCGGAACATTTTCGCATCATGGCTTTTGCTCAGTTTACCCACCGCAGGCGGCATTTCCAAAGTCGGCCAGTTATGCGTTTTTGCGAAGAGGGCCCGAACAGGAAGAGATGTCCGATGAGGCCAAGGTCATTGTTCGTCGTCTGCGCGATGCGATCAAAGCTGAACTGGCCTCGAAAAAGTACAAAGCGGCCACCGAAGACCAGATCGATTACAGTGTCGATTACCAGCTCGTGGCTCAGTACAGTATCAGTATTCTCGCCGAACGCATGCAGGTTGAAGGCCAGGACTGGATGACGATTGTCGGTGTGCCGGATGACTTTATCCAAGGGGCGCTGGTGATCGATATCTTTGACGCGGCCCAGCTCAAACCCGTCTGGCGGGGTCTGTGCAATGTGAATATTGCATTAGCGGATGTCACCGACGAAGAAAGAAACCAACGGGCACGATACGCCGTTCAGGAATTGCTGAAAACATTTCCGCCTTAATAAAACGCTTGCATCGGCAGACTTGAAAGGGTCTAATGCCTGCAATGAACAGCAGTTGTCATAACTTTGACGGGATGTGCGATGTCTGCTATTGAGGTCCAAACGAAAGATGACGGGGCTTTGATTAAACTTACCGGGCGGCTGGACACGGGGTGTGTGGCTCAGAATTGGTCGGCCGTATTTCTTCAATTACAGCGGCTAAGGCCCGATAAAATTACTGTTGACGCCTCAGGACTGGAGAATCTGGACGGGGCGGGCATTGCGTTTCTATTAAGTATTCAACGATCCCAAGAGGACTCTCAGGGGTCTTTTGAAATTGTTCACCTAAAACCCTCATTTCAACAACTTTTGGAGAGCAGTACGATAGATGGGCTTGCTGCTGTTACCGCACCGCTTTCATCGTTTCAGCAGGTGGCTGAGGATCTCGGCCGGGCGGGCTATCAAGTCAGGGATGACCTGAAACAGCAGATCAGTTTTTTGGGTGAATTGGGCTATAAACTGGTTACTTCCCTCCTGAAACCGCACCAAATCCGATGGCGTGAGTTTTTGTTTTTGGCCGAAAAAGCCGGTGCTGATGCGATCAATATCACAATCCTGATGGGGTTTCTGATCGGCTTGATCCTGGCGTTTCAATCGGCTGTCGCAATGTCGCAATTTGGCGCACAGATTTATGTAGCGGATTTGATTGTTCTGACGATGTTCAAGGAAATGGGGCCGCTGATTACCGCCTTTATTATCGCCAGCCGAAGCGGGTCGGCCTTTGCCGCCGAGATCGGCACGATGA
>JAGGWF010000231.1 GCA_021157685.1 Planctomycetota bacterium
ATCTTCTTGATCTGCCAACTGGGCAGTTTGGCACTGGCCGGATAGACCGGACCGCTGAACGCTTCGGGGCCTTGCGGCTGGTCTTCTTTCAAAACAATGAACTTCGGGTTGGTGAGTTGGAGCTGATATTTGTATTTGGCCACCTTACCATGAACCAGCAGCATCTGTCCCGGCTCAAGCTGATTGACCAGATACCGGCCGCGAAACCAGACAACACGGATAAACCCCGTCTCATCGGCTAAGGTAATCTCAAAGACCGGCACTTTACGATACGGCTGATAGTCCGTCTGCTCGACAACCCCAACCAGACAGGCCTCTCTATCGGGGCAAAGTTCGCCAATCTTCGACACTTCCGGCAGAAAGACCCAGTCCCGAGGATAGTACTCCAGTAGATCGCCAACCGTTTCGACGCCCAACTCCGAAAAGCCCTTCGCTCGTGACGGCCCCACGCCTTTGACAAACTGCGTCGCCGTCTCTAATGTAATTTGATTCACTTCCTGTTGCATTTTCCCTATCCATTATTATTAGGCCATCATAATGCCAGCAAAAACAAACATTTACAATCAAATTCCCCGCTTTACAAAACAATTATCAACGATATACTGTCAAATAATGAACATTTTTGCAAATGTATATTTTGATATTGCGGCTGTCTCATAGGGGATTGTTTTTTTAGTTTTTTGCATCCCAATTGTTCTTCTCTGCGAGTATGAAGTCTATCGCCTCCTATATCCAAGACAAGGGGTTATGAGGTTATTCTAACATCGCTTTATGTAAATACAATCTCAGGTGTGGCAGGCCTTCTTATAGGCGAAACTCTCGACGATATAGCAATAGATATTTCTCAGGGCTCTGGTGGAATTGTCTATCAAATTATTTGTTTCACCCTGTTCTTTCTCGCAACCTGGTTTATTGAAGCCATTGCGGTAAAACTACTCCATAAGAAACTCAAAATCCAAAAGGTCTTTATAGGTACCTGTGTCGTGAATATCGCCAGCTATACAATTCTGGTGATTATGGTTCTAATCTTACACTTTTTCCGATAAACCTCAAAACAACCGCTTGGGGAAATTTGGATAACGGGATTTAACGGAAGATATTTTTTCGATGTAAAAAATATTGTACGACAATTGCACGAAGATTTTGAGAAGCATGTCCAAACGAAGCAGAAAACCGGGTTGGAATTCTGGCTTGCGAGAGATTTGCAGGATTTGCTGGGATACGCTAAATGGGAAAACTTTACAAAAGTCATCGATAAATTGAAGGTTTCCTGTAAAAACGCCGGTTCTGCCATCGCTTTTTTCGTAAATCCGTTCTTGACGGGATGGGACTGTTCGTGTACGCTTTTGAGCCGTTCTATGAATAATCTAAAGCAATTACCCATAACGAAAGGACAGCAAAATGTACACAATGATTGTGG
The DNA here is from genome assembly GCA_021157685.1 of Planctomycetota bacterium. Classification (GTDB taxonomy): domain Bacteria; phylum Planctomycetota; class Phycisphaerae; order Sedimentisphaerales; family Anaerohalosphaeraceae; genus 4572-13. The sequence goes on from JAGGWF010000231.1 coordinate 1,421, forward strand.
ATGTAACAGCCCGTGAAATCATGGACTCTCGCGGCAACCCCACCGTTGAGGTGGATGTGCTGCTGGACGACGGTTCGTTCGGCCGCTTCGCAGTGCCCTCCGGAGCCAGCACCGGTGCTTATGAAGCCTGTGAACTTCGCGATACACGCGCCAAACGCTACGGCGGCAAGGGTGTTCTCAAGGCCGTCAAGAATGTCAACGAAATCATCGCTCCGGAGATTCTGGGCACCGACGCACTGGCACAGGAAGAACTGGACGCCCTTCTGTGTTCGATAGACGGAACGAAGAACAAATCCAAACTCGGCGCCAACGCCATTCTCGGCGTTTCGCTGGCCGTGGCCAAGGCCGCGGCCTGCTCGGTGGATCAACCGCTGTACCGTTACATCGGCGGCTGTAATGCTAACATCCTGCCTGTCCCAATGATGAATGTCCTCAACGGCGGCTCGCACGCCGACAGCAATGTCGATTTCCAGGAATTCATGGTCATGCCCATTGGCGCCAAGGATTTCCCGCAGGCATTGCAAATGGGTGCGGAGATCTATCACACGCTCAAGGGTATTCTCAAGAAAAAAGGCCTCAGCACCGGCGTTGGCGACGAAGGCGGTTTCGCTCCTTCACTGGCCAAGAATGAAGATGCGGTTGAGCTGCTGGTTGCGGCCATCAAAAAAGCCGGCTACAAGCCCGGCAAAGATGTCTCCATCGCTCTGGACCCAGCAACAACCGAAATGTGGGTTAAATCTTCAAAGAGCTACAAATTCTTCAAATCCGATCCCAAAAAGAAAGTCACCTCTGATAAACTGATTGCCCTGTGGGCCAGTTGGGTCAAGAAATACCCCATCGTCAGCATCGAAGACGGTCTGGCAGAAGATGACTGGGCCGGCTGGACCAAGCTGAATAAGAAACTCGGCAACACGTGTCAGCTCGTTGGCGACGACCTGTATGTTACCAATACCGAACGATTGGCAAAGGGTATCAAAGAAGACTGTGCCAACTCGATCCTAATCAAGGTCAACCAGATTGGTACGCTGACCGAAACGCTGGAAGCGATCGACTTGGCCAAACGCAACGGCTATACCGCTGTGATGAGCCACCGTTCCGGCGAAACCGAAGATAACACCATCGCCGACCTGGCAGTCGCCACCGGCGTCGGCCAGATCAAGACCGGCGCCCCCTGCCGCTCTGACCGGGTCGCCAAATACAACCAGCTTCTTCGGATTCATGAGGAACTGGGCGACGCGGCCAAGTACGGCGGAGAAATCTTCAAGTACTAAACGACCAACAGTCGATACAGGGCACAGGGGTTACCCCCTGTGCCCTTTTTTAATTATGCAGAAACTCGCCCTAACAATCCGTTTTGTCTTATTCGGTGCATTTTTCCTGGCTGGGGCCGGGGCAATCGTGCTGTCGATTCTGGCCAAGCCGGAGTTGCACAATTACTACCAAAACCATGCGGCGCTGGCTCAAATACAGCGGCAGAATGAAAAAATCATCTCACTCACCAGTCAGTACAAAACGCTGATCAATCGGATCGAAGCCGAGCCGAATATTCTTGATCGGCTCATCCCGCTGACCTTCGGGCATAAGCCGCAGGCCGCAGACACCGCCTTCCCCCGGGTCCAAAATCAGGAATTGCAAGCCGAAACTGAAAAGCTCCTGGAGCAGATCGAAAAC
>JAGGWF010000029.1 GCA_021157685.1 Planctomycetota bacterium
CCTTGGATTTGGCTTTGCCTTTACCCTTGCCGGCATCCGCATCGGCAGCACCCTTAACTTTTCCCTTTTGCTTCTCGGCTTTCTGCTTTTCGGACTTGGTCTTTTCTCTTACGGGAACTTCTTTCGTCGTAGTCTTTCCCGTTTTGGAATCACGGACTGTAACAGGACGCGTTTTCTTGCCCCCGCTTTTTTGTTGGGTTTTTCCCGCCTTTTGGTTTCCCGCCTTGCCCTGCTGTCGTGATTTGCGTTCTTGGGCCTTTACTTGATCTCCACCGGCACCGGCCTTGTCTTGCTGTTTTTTTTGCTGCTGTTGTTTACGCTCCTGGACTTGCTTGCTTTCTTTATTGCCTTTGCCGCCGCCACCCTTACCGCTTCCGCCGCCTTTGCCCTGACCACCGCCGCCGTTACCACCCTTAGCCAGCACAGCCGACCCGCCCAGCACAAATATGATAAGAACCGCACATAGGATTGAAATTCGCTTCATAACAAAAACTCCTGACATTGATTCAAATTTCCATTTCAAAAAGCAATAAAACTTCCCTGTCATAGCTTGAATCAGGATTATATCGGGCTTTGGAGAAGATTAGCAACATAAATCTCGAAAAATCCCACATTTCCTGTAATCAATGAAATATTGATCAACCACCGAGAATACCGAATTTTTTTATAACTTTCAAAATCAGTGTCTTCAGTATCCTCGGCGGTTAAATAATCACCCCGCTTTGAGCTACGTCACCGGTAATTGCTTCCGCTGGGCCTCCTTGAATCGATCCGCCTGGCCGTGATAAATCGATTGCGGCAAACCATAATCAACCACAAACGCCTCACTTTGGACATTCGCCAAATCCGTCAACCGGCACAACTCCTGCGAAGCACTTTCATCCACCGCCGTTTCCGCCGCGGCCGCACAAACCTCCCGATGCAGCCAAGCATTCTCCCTCTGCGCCTCCGTCGCCGCATATCATGCCGCCCCTCCGGGCTTGGGAAACTTTCCCCTTGCCCTCTCTCCATCCGCCCGCTACACTATGCCCAACTATGACTGGTATGGAGAAATGATATGGAAAACCAAAACTCGCAACAAACAACACCCGCTTCAAACGAACACAGAAACCACACGGACAAACGCAGCACGCTTCAAAAAGAAATGGGTGACCGACCGGGCTATATCTGGTATGGAGCTGGTGTCATCGGGGCAGGATTGTCGCTTCTCTTTGGCATCATGGTATTTCCCTATATCTTTATTGCAATTCCATCTGCTGTTGTGTTCTGTTTGTTCTGCTTCGCCGTCGGCAGTATTCTTGACCGCCTCGATCGTATCGAGCGAACTACCCGTCGCAACCAAAAACTCTACGAGGAAATCCAAAAAAACAAAACCTCTTAAGTCCTTTTTGTCCCGTTAAATCAGTGTCTAAAAATAAAAAACCGCATAAATCTACGAAATCCGCGGTTTATCTTTTGCCCGCTCCATTACTGTCGCGGCTCCGAAAAAAATTGAACATTTCCTGTACAAAAACGCGGGAGCGCAAGGGCCCCGATTGCGTTTTAAGAGTGCGCCAGCGTTTTACGCAACCCCATCGGGCGGCTCGCGCCGCCGCGCTGTTGTTATCATCACCCCGCTTTGAGCTTGCATCTTAACAATACAACCGTTATAATTGCTCGAAGATTATACTTCTCAAAGGAGCCAAACACATGACACTCAAATCCGCCTGCAAAATCGCTACGGTCCTGATGGTTATTTCAGTCATCCTGATTCTGGCCGGACTGGTTTTCCGTTCAATGATGTTTTTCTCCCGGATGTCCGGCGATCAGAACGGTTGGTCTGCCACACCGGACAGTCCACGCTATATATACGATATAATCCGCATGCAGTTATTTCAAATCATCCCAATCGTGCTGTACCATGGCCTGTTACTGGCTGGCTTCATTACGCTGCTGTCGGCATGCCTCAAACGATATAACGATCCGCAGGCGAATGTTAAAACGAGATACATCGTTGCCGCGGTCCTCATCGGCCTGACATTAATTCAAAATGTCTTCTACTTTTGGATGACACTTCGCCACTCACCACCCCTCAGCTTACAATTAGGTTTGAGTTTATGTCGGCACTTAATCACAGCCCTGTGCCTCATATCGCTATGCATCTTTGCTGCGGCGGGCATACGAAAAATAGCTGCGAGAACACCGGCGGTCTTGGCCCTTGTCTGTCACTGGCTTCTGGTAGCCGTAACGATAGCAGGCACTGTCAATACACTGTATAGAGGGTTAATCTTCAACAGCAATCAACCTTTCGGCGAATTGTTTCCTGTCTTTTGGTTTGCAGGGGCTTTTTGCTCCCATACCGGCACTTTTCTCCAGCTGGCAGCGGTACTGATCTTCCTGTTGGCCTGGCTGAAAGCGACTAAGGCCAATAACATCGTCACAGAACCCACAGAGGTACTCAGTTTAGAGCCGACCCCATAACTCCTGCCGAAACAATAGAAAAAAACCTAAGCACGAAATCCTAAATCCGAAACAAATCATAAATTACAAAATCCAAATTCCTAAATCCCGCCCATCCCGTTAATCCCATCTAAAAAAATCCGCGCCAATCCATGAAATCCGTAGTTTTATTTGTCCCCTTCGGGATCGTGTGATGTATGCGATGCTGATCGAAATAAGTCCCGAAGGGACAAAAGTAAGTTAGCCGGGGACGTGAGCCCCCGGTAGATATGCATCCTCCACCCCAAGCCCTGAAAGGGCGAAAGTAGCGCAAATGATTCTGTCGCCCCGCTGGGACTTTAACAAATCAGAGCATCCCCTTTTCCGGACGCTCACGCATCCGGCTAATTAACTGCCGCCCTTATCAGGGCTAACCAAACTTTCCCCTTGCTCCATCCGTATGCCCCGGTTATATTCTTAGGCAAACCCAATCAAACAGGAAGGAATATGAACATGACTAAAAAAGAATTCATCTGGCTGGGGATTCGATTCCTCGGCATCTTCCAACTAATCATTTCATTGCGTTCTATCCTTGCGGCAATCAGCACTTTTTTTGTAATTCTCATTCTTCTTCCTATAGACAGCGCGTCAGAAAAAATTATCTTTGTGGGTTTATTCGGCTCTCTTATAGACTCCATAGTTCATGTCCTGATCATTATTTACCTCCTATTCTTTGGCAAATTCATCTTCAACATCGTCCATCGAACATCAAGTCAATCTTTAGATGCAGTTTTAGAAAAACAAGACTATACCGAAATACTGATTCGCTTCATTGGATTCTGGTGGCTGTGGAGAGTTGCCTGTAAACTGTTCGGTGCATTGTTTTTCGTATTCTGGAACCAGACTCTACAAATACTGGCAAATCACTTCAATCAGGAACTAATGGAAGCCCTAAGCAAACTTCAGCACTCTATCCAACAGAATATGGTTTGGAGCGTTCTGGCAAGTATTCTGCTCTATAGCGTACTGAGTTGGTACTTCTTAAAGCATGGCAAATTCTTCATTAACCTGCTCAACCGCCTCTGGCTTGGAAAAAACGAACAAGATCTAAACCAAAATCCTGTAAATCCCGTTAATCCCGTCTAAAAATTTTCGTGTTCATTCGTGTCTATTCGGTTCAGTCCCTCTACTTGCCGCAAGCGGTGTTATATTGTAGCCACGCGACGTCAGCCCGAGGAGAGAATAAGCAATTCAATCCTAAGAGCCCGCGTAGCGGGCGGCATATAAAGTTAAATAAAATGCCGTCCCCTACGGGGACTCAATACGATTTGCCGATCTTATTCCACACCCTCACGGGTGTGGCTACAACATTTCGCCCTACGGGCTGGAACAACTTTCCCCTTGCTCCATCCATATACACCCGTTATAGTCTTAGCCAAACCAAAATCAAACAGGAAGGACAACAAATATGACCAAAAAAGAATTCATCTGGCTGGGCGTTCGAACTATTGGTTTTTATTGGCTGATAAAACTCGCACTTTCTGCCCTTGCGCTGACTGCAACAATTGGGGTTTTGATCAATCTTATACTCAGTGGCAATTCTCAACAAACCCATCACTACCACGCATTCTGGCCGATACAGTTAAGCTACTTTCTGGCCGCATTGGCTTTGACCATCTACTTCCTTTTTTACGGAAAACTGGTCTATAAAATCATCAGTCGTTTTGCCAAATCACAAACCGAAGACCTCTCAAAGCCAACCGGTTATTGCTATTGCGAAATCATCGTTCGTTTTGTAGGCCTATGGTATATTGGCGCAATGATAGGTAGGTTCTCTTTGGCTTTCATGAACACGATTCAATCTATTTTAATGGTTTATTTTACTCGCCCAGAACAACTTCAGAAACATGGAATTTCAATATATTTCCTAGAATACCTCGGGCCAGAGATGCTCTTTTGGACAGCCTTATTTCTAATTCCAACGGTCATCATTGCGTGGTACTTCTTAAAAAAAGGCAAATTCTTCATCAAGCTGCTCAATCGCCTCTGGCTAAAGGTAACCGACCAAAATCCCGTTAATCCCGCCGTTTAAAAAAATCCGCGCCAATCCGTGAAATCCGTGGTTTCACCGTTGCTCCATCGGGCGGCTTGCGCCGCTCCGCTTTTGTTCGACCATTCGCAGGCGGTATTCCTGTGCGAGGGTTCGATCCCGCACGCGTTCGAGCTTGTCGCAGAACTTTTCCTGCGTGGTCATATAGCTGCTTGACATCATGGCTGACAAGGTCAAGCTGTCTTTTCAGGTTTACCCAGCTTGCCACAATAAGCCCCGCCAGCGTCACTAACTACACCAAAACCGACACACTGACCCGTCACTCCAGCCGCCGCCGATTGTTTCGATCCATAAATACCTCCTCTTGAACTGATTATTGATAATTGATCATCGATTATTGTTGACTTTTGCCACACACCCCTTAAAATCGACCCAACGTTAAGATTTTCCGATAAGCATGGGAGCTTTGAAGAATGGGCGAGAATACCAAGTATTTCTTAAGGCATCTGCCGGCTTGCGGCGTCTTCGCACTGGCGGCGGCGGTCGCGGCGGCCTTGCTGGCAACCGCATCGGACTACACAACCTACTCGGCCGCCGTCAAGGTCTATTCCGTCGGCTGGTTCGCCACCTGCGTACTGTCGTTTTACTGCGGCTTGCTCGTCGTGCCGCGATCGCTGGGCATCATCTTTTCTTTCGCCGGCATCGTCGCCTTTGCTATTGTCTGCGCGCTGGATACCCATACCTTGTCGAACCCCCTGCTGAGCCGGGCCATTCAGGCACTGCCGGCGATGTTCTTCATTGCGGCCTGGGCAACCGTCTCAATATCGGCCTGCAGAAGTGAAAACAAAAAAATCCGGCTCAGCAGCTGGCTCTGGTTGACGATCTTTGTACTGCTGCTGTCATGCTGGGTGACCTTCCATTACGCACAAGGACAACTGCTCAAACAGCGTAACGCCTACCTCGACGAGGCCCGCGAAATGACGCTCGCGCTGGCCGCCGATCTGGATGCCTACAAGCAAGCCAACAACACCTGTCCGAAGACCCTTGAAGATGCCGGTATCGACCCGGAGCGAACCCTGCTGCCGTTTACCGGAAAGCACATTAAATACTACCCCCACGAAACCGACTACGCCCTGACCTTCGCCGACCCGATGCCCTGCGGCCAAACGGCCCTGTTTTCCTTCGACACATCCCAAGACGGCTGGTTCGGTCAAGACCCCAACAACGCCCAAAAAGACGCCCCCTGCCACATGTTCCTCGGCTTCCTCCGACAACGATAACTGGGAACGCGACCGTCCCGGTCGCACTTTTTTAATTGCGGGCGAGACGCCCGCGTTCCCAGTTTTACTCCCGTACCACCGTCACCACCGACGGCCGCACGCTATCAGACCAGTAAAGGGTGGGCCGTGCCCACGCGGCACTGTTTAATTTAATATCCAAAATATTTTCGACAGGATTAACGGGATCAACAGGATAAAAATAAATCTTGCAAAGCCCTAAAATTCCCTGTAGCATCTTTGAAAGATCAGATTTTAAGCGTAGAACGATCATTCAATCAGCAGGAGAAATAACCCATGAATATGAAAAAAATCCAACTCTTCAGTTTAAGTCTGTCATGTTTTCTTTTAGGCCTTTTTATTGTTGTATTGTTCTGCGTTCGTATATTTGCTGAAGAACACACATCTCATATCTCCCGGTATTTTTTCCCGACAATAGTCATACTTGCATTCATTAACCTCATCATCTATTTTGTCTCTCGAAAGAAACACAAAGCAAGCCGTGATTCACTCAACAGTCTTACCTTTCTGACATATATTCTCCTCATCTATGCCGTAGCAACAACCCTCATTTGCTGGTACGAAAAACAAGAACTCCCGGACTGGCATCGTGCAATTTTCTATCTGGCGATGGCAATGACAATGACTTGTGAAGTATTTAAATACCAACAAAAACGCATCGACGCCCTCGAAGAAAAACTGAATAACCAAAACCAGCCGAAGGAATAGCCCATGAATATGAAAAAAACAGGACTAATCACATCGGTTATCCTCATATTGGTTCTAATTGTTATTTTCGGTGTACTGACGCCTTCAATGTTGGGTTTTCTTAAGTTTCAAAATGAGACAAGTAAAGAACTGCACATACTGTGGTTTGATACAGAAGGAAATAATCTCCAAAAAACAGAAATACATCCAAAACAGGAAAAGACGGTTGTTGTTTACAAGGGTGAAAGCACAGATGTGTTCTTAAAAAAACTTTTTTTCATTCTTGTTTTCGATGACACACACGCCATTTATCATCAGGGCTTTATGACAGGTCGAGAAATAAATGAACAAGAATCTATCTTGATCCAATAATTTCCCCTTTTCGGACTCTACATCTTCAACTGAAAACCACAGAGCAACACAGAGGTCTTTTAATTCAAAACTCAAAACTAAGAACTAAAAACTCCTCCGTGTTCTCTGTGGCAAAAAATCGTGTCACTTCCGTTCCACGCTTCTGTTTTAACTCGTGCTCAATGCTACCCATCCCTTCTGTTCGGTGTTTTGTTAAAGAATTCTCCCCGGTATGTCCGATAAGAGAGAAATGTACTGAAAAAACGGATTTTAGAGTTCAAAAAGGAGAAACGAATGGCCAAGAAAAAACAAGCTGACCTGATCGTGATGAGCGTAATGTTCCTGTCTGCCCTGCTGGCTATCGTCAGTGCTGTTAAGCCCGAAATGAACGACCTGTTCACCGGCGCCTCGATCATCTTTGCATCCTCACTGATCGTCCGTGCAATGCAGTGGGCCTCCGAAGGTAAAGAGGAATAGGGATAACCCCCTCCCCGCTTCGCGGCAGGTCCCCCTTAGCAGGTGGAGAGCTTTTTAAATGCCGGCGTTGCGTTAATAGCCCTCTTTCGCCATCGGCTGGGAGTTGAATCGGTGGAGTTTGCCCTCGGTCATGGTCGATTCGACCCAGATGAGGATATCTTTGCCGTATTCGACCTCTTCCAAATCGGGGAGGTTATACGGGTCCAGCGGTCCGCAGGCGCCGACGATCTGGCCGAATGGCGTACACTCAATCGCATAAATCCGGCCGTTCTCAACATGTTTCCAAAACCCTTTTGTCGCACTCATAGTTCACCTCACAAATCGTACCGTCATATAAAATATACAAAATAAAACTGTGCTGCAGCAGACCCAGTGGGTGAAAATTCTAAATTCTAAGCACTAAATCACAAACAAATCCAAAATCTGAAAATCCAACTATTGGAAACACTGTTTTGATTTTTGAGCATTTTCTGTTAAGATTCGGGGTGGACGCCCTATGACCAATGATATTATCAGACAAACAAAAACCGGCCGATTGGTGATTCGCTCGGCGCATCGCCGCCGCTCGATCCGCGCGGCGGTTGGGGTCGCCATGTTACACACAATCGGTGCGACTTGCCTGCTGGGCAGTACGCTGCAACTGTACTGCCTGAGTTTGGGGGCCGGTGATCTGTACCTGGGACTGCTGAATTTTGCGATCTGGGCCGGGGGGCCTTTTTCGCTGCTGGGGATAACCCTGATGCGACGGTTTGGTAAACGGCGTATTTTGGTATTCTGGGCGGGCATTCTGCCGGCGATTTGCATGGCCTTTGCGGCACTGCTGCCGCTAATGGGACGGTTCGGGTGGATCTCCTCGGCCTGGATTCTGTACTGGCTGCTCGCGGCGGCGGCGCTGCGATCGATTACGGACAGCATCGGCGGGGCTGGCTGGCTCCCGATGCTTCAGGACAATGTCCCAACGCGAATCAGCGGTAAATTCTTTGCCGCCCTCCGGACATACTGGCAAAGCTGTGTTCTGGCCTCTCTGCTTTTAATCGCGTGGTTTCTGGGGAGCGAACCGGCCTGGTGGAAGTTCTGCGTAGTCTTCGCGATTGGGGAAGCGAGCTTTATCGTGAAGATATTCTTCCTGAGACAGTTAAAAGAAAAACCTCTGCCGGAAAACTCCAACGATCTACCTTCGCCCTGGGGCGTATTAAAACGGGCCGTCGCCGACCCTAAGACCCGGCATTTTCTGGGGTATGTTCTGCTTTACAATATCGCGGTGTTTATGTGCCTGCCGTTTCAGATCAAGTACCTCAAAGACCTCGGATACAGCGCCGGGTATATCGTCGCGGCGACTTCAATGGTCAGCGTCGGGGCGATTTTGTCGCTGCGGTTCTGGGGCAAACTGGCCGACCGTTTTGGCAACCGTTCGATTTTCGGCATTTCACATGTCGGCATCGTGGTCGCGCTGGCCGGTTGGGCGCTGGTGGGACACAACGCATTCTCAACGGTCTTTGTGTTTGTTCTGTATGCGGGATGGAGCATTTTCCAAGGCGCCAACGGCATCGCACAAATACGACATATGTTCCAGACCGTCCCGGAGACCGACCAATCGAATCTGGTGATCATCAATGTGTTTATCTTTTTTTCAATTGCAATCGCCCCGCTGATAAGCGGGCTGTTTTTGAAGTTGTCCGCGGACTGGCATTTTGAGTCCGGCGGGCTGAGTATCAATAATTATCACATGCTGTTCATTCTGGCTTCGGCACTGGTACTGATTCCCCATCGCGTCTGCAAAAAGTTTCAGAACAATGTGGAGATCTCTGCCGTCGAAGTGTTTGCTATCGTTACCCGACCAATGCGAATGCTGTTCGGACCGTTTGTGTCTTTTCCGACGAAGCGAAATGGGCGGAAATAGGATCGCTGGAAAAACCCCCTCCCCCCTGTTCGAGGTACTCCCCCCTGGCAGGGGGCGAGCTTTTTGATCCGCTCGGAATAACACAGGAGGGGGAGATCACGATAACAACTTGACAAAGCTGCTCCGATAAGATACAATGACACTGTAGGTAATCGGACGAGGGTGGAAAGAAGTATTCTCGACCTTATCTATTATTTTCAGCCGCAAGGTTCTCCTCCCCTTGCGGCTTTTTTTGTGGCCTGAGAGCGTTTCAGGAGTATTCCGACATCTCTCATAGCCCCATCGGGCGGTTTGCGCCGCACCGCTTTTGTGCGATATTTTTTTGTGAACCTGCCCCAAACAAACGACGATATATCCTTTAGAAAATGCCTAAAAACCTCATTATTCGTTCACTATTTGGAGTTTTGACGATGCAGTCGATTTATGAATTAGAGGAAGCCGCGGACAGCCAAGCTGACCGGACGACAAAAAAATGCCCTTTTTGTGCCGAATTGATCCAACATGAGGCCATTAAGTGCCGGTATTGTAACGAGTTTTTGAACGGTCAAAGGCCGGTAACCCCCTCGCAACCCGCCGCCGCCAAACCAAAAATGTATCAGAGCACAGGTGCGTTGATCTTGGCACTGCTGACCGTTGGACCGCTGGCGATACCGCTCATCTGGACCCATCCGCGATACAGCAAGACGGTTAAAACACTGCTGACGGTCGGGATTCTAGGCGTGACGGCCTGGCTGGGTTGGGCGGTCTATCACACGATGACCCATACGCTGAACCAGATCAAGGACTTGGGGCTGGGACTTTGATAATTTCCAACGTTCCATTTTCAATTTGAAAACGACTCTGCTGCCCTGTTCACGGTTTTTTTTGTGTTTAAAATCGGCGGAAAATGCGGTTCTTTATTGCAACCGGACTGGTAATGCGCTATGCTGAGTGGCGTCGTTTTTCAAGGAAAGGCCAACATCCCATGGAACCTGTCTTTTCAGACGCAAAGCCGACCAAATCGCAGGAGTGAAACCACCGATACGCTACACGCATCCCCCCTCACAGCCAGGCATCTTCCTTCGCTCTCTGGGCGTTAGGGACAAACAGCTTGACCGTACCACCCACCGCCCTCGATAATTCCTTGCAATCGGTAGCCTATTGGGTATAATACATCCCGAATGAATTGATGTAACCCTAAAAGAAAGCCGTGCGACCATGATAGAATTTCATACATTTGAGGATGTGCTGGATTTTGCGATCCTGCAGGAAAAAGCTGCCCAGCAATTTTATACCAAGCTGTCCGGCGAGGTATTGGACCCGGATGTGCGGTTGTTTTACCGCACGCTGGCCGAGGAGGAACACATCCACGAAAAGAAACTGCGATCGCTGAAGCGCTATGAGTATGACCTGAATGAGCCGGATATGGCGGCTCTTCAGGAAAGCGGCTATCTGGACGCGATGCCGGTGGCACCGGATATTTCGCTTGTTGAGGCCGTTCGGTACGCCATCAAAAAGGAACGGTCGGCCCGGATGCTGTATCGTATGCTCTCGCAGATGACCGACCGTAAAGAGCTGACCGATCTGTTCGGCGAACTGGCCGAGGAGGAAGAGGCACACGCCGAGCACTTCCGCACCGAATATAAAGACCTGCTGGAAAAGTAGGAACACGACATGGCAAAAGATTACACCATCCAAAAGCTCACTGAGAAGCCGTGGGTAAATCTGTTTGATGTCGAATATTTGACCAAAAACGGCTCGCCGCATCACTGGCTGATGTGTTCACGCAAGGACAAACCGGTTGAGGATGCCGCGGTGCCGGATGTGGTGGTCATCGCAGGCATCTTGCCCGCGCCGCAGGGAAATCGACTCGTGCTGACAAAGGAGTTTCGTGTGCCGATTAATGATGGCGAATACGGCTTTCCTACCGGGCTGATCGATGAAAACGAAAGCGTTGAATCTGCTGTCCGCCGGGAGATGAAGGAAGAAACGGGTCTTGATGTGGTGACGATCCATCATATTTCACCGCCGGTGTATTCGTCGGCGGGGCTGACCGATGAGGCCTGCTGTATGGCGCTGGTGACCGTGGCGGGGACACCCTCGACACACCTGAACGAAGAACACGAACAGATCGAGGTGGGGTTGTATGATGTTGACGATATCGCCGCCCTGCTCACATCCGACAAGAAGATCGCCGCGAAGGCCTGGGGGCTGCTGTACCACTTCACCGTAACGGAACGGATTGAGTTTGCCGCATCCGGCCTAAGGAACTGCGACTAAATAACCGGTTCATTTCTCATCTCATCTTCACGTTATCTTGTAGCCGAATCTCAATCGCGAAATCCTCGACATAGAATAGCTATGCCTGCGGTTTCACTGTAATCGATTGCGACTGAATCTAATGCAAATCTGAGCGATAAATGAACCGTTTATTTATACGCAGCCCCTAA
>JAGGWF010000127.1 GCA_021157685.1 Planctomycetota bacterium
ATTAGCCTGGCTGGCCGCAGCAGCGGTCGTTGCCCTCTTTGTGATCGGCGGAATTTGCGGAAAAAAATAATGCAAATGTATAATCAGCCGGTTTGCCAGGTTTACTAAAATCCAGCTTGACCTTATTTAAGACAAAACTTAAGGAGTCAGCCAGCTGATTGACCCTGAATGCACGCCGCCCACACACGCACCGCTCCATCACTCCACTTTCTTGCTGCAAGTTCGTGCCTACGCTCACAGAGTCACCCCAACGGTTCACCCGCAATGAACGCCTCTGGCACCCAGCGTTTACGGGCGCGTCAGCGTTACGGTCACAAATCAGCAAACATCGCGCCGTCGCTATTCTTGGGTCACCCCCACGGTTCATCCGTGCTTGAGCGTTACCTATCGCCCCTATGCGTTATCTGTCCGGCGTCGGCGTCGAATACGGCACCGAATGGGTCATCGAACACCTGATCGAAACGAAACTCGAGCCCATCGACAGCGAAGAATTGTTCGAGGAACTGTTGGACGAGTGCTACCCCGAAGTCACCGTTGGCTGCTGCACCTTTTCACCGTCGCAGGTGATGAAGGAACTCGACCCGGTCTGCTTCCGCATCGGAACCCAGGAAAACCTCGACAGTTTAGCCGAAGACAGCCAACTCTACGAACACAGCGGCGACTACTATCGCCTAGAAGACATCGAAGACATGCTCGTCGGCATCGAAGAAGAAACCGACTTCTGAACCACATCCGCATCGGGTGGCACGGTCAAGCTCTGCTTGGCCGTGTTTTTCGTCCAGTTAATCCCGTCAATCCCCCATTCGGCCGCCAGCCGAAACCCACCCACAAACCACCCTGGTCAAAAAAAACCGGAAACGACAAAACGCCGAAGCCGATTTTGCCGCACTGTTTCAACCTCAAGTCTCACGCCTGTCCTAACTACAACCCACTAGCCGAAATCCCCACCTAAACCATTAGTTCAGTGATATGCTTTTTGGATAGCGGCCTGCATTTTTTCAATCTCATCATCCGTTAATTCCGAAAAATGAGACTGTCGTTTTTTTGTTGAGATGACGCCGTTGTTTTGCAGGCAGAAGCGAATAAAGAAATCAATCCGCTGATCCGGCATATCAATAATTTCTTGCATGGCTTGTTTGGTTGCATCGTAATTTTCCAGGAAATTTAACTCCTCGACAAGTTCCTTTTCAATGGTTGCCTGAATAAAACTAAATAAAGCTTCGGCCATGAGGGTCATGTCGGGGTATCGATAATAAAGGGCTGTTTGATGATTGACCGTCATTTGGCCCTCCTCATCAAGTGTGTAATCGATGCGTTGCATCAACGGCTTTGAAAAACTCTCCAGTGCAGCATCATAACGCTCCAGGTCATTCAGCATAGCCGCCGAAATGGGAAAGATCAGCCCTTCGGGTGTAAATCCCCTGCGAGCGAGAATGTTATGTATGAGAAATCGATGAATCCTGCCGTTGCCGTTATCAAAGGGGTGCATAAAGACAAACCCGAATGCAATAACGGCTGCATGGACAACCGGATGGATCTGTGATGGGTCCATCTTCTGATGTGATAGGATAAGCCCCTCCATCAGATCGTTTAAGTTTTGTGGCTGCGGTGAGATGTAATGTATTTTTTCCCTTTGCCAGGCAACCGTTTCGCCGACATAGTTTTGATTATGACGGTAGTCTTTGTTGGCATACCGCGGGTCAACGATACGGTTCTGCAAATCAACCAAAGCATCTTTGCTGATGAAATCATCTTTCTCGGCAACCTGCAATAATGAAGCAAACCGTTCGGTCCGGCTTGCATTGGGGGTAATGTGCTCAATCGCAAATGAGGATTTCGTTTCCTTTGTATACAGGAAGCTGATCGCGCGTCTTAAAAATTCGGGCCGATAGTCGGCTAAAATATGACGACATCGTTGGCTCAGCTCAGCTCTCTCAAATTTTAGCAGGGTCTCTGTTTTACGAACCAAGGGGCAAAAGCTTGAAGGCCCCAGCATATTATCTCGAATGCGTTGTCGCTGAGTCCTCTTCCCTTGTGTGGTGTAGTATTTATCTTTATTCAGAAGGTCGATATAATTTCCCTGGGTTAAATTATCAATCGGCAACTGTTCCCCTGTCATCCATTCGTACAGATACCAGATTCGCCGGGTATATTGTCCTTGCGGTTTGGCAGTAATCCATGAAGTCAGTTTGTCGGCATCGACCTGACTAAAAATGCCAGAGAGAACTTCAAGATTAATTCCATCGTATTTCAGAGCAAATTCAAAATGGTCCAGCCGTTCGTTACCCGGCCAGTAAGAATGGGGGAAGACTTCCCTGATGCGGCCATCTGCGGCAATGTTTTTTTGATGTTTAGAACCGCCGACTTCCGACACATGCCAATGGGTCATGACCTGCAAATTGAACTGTTGGATCAGGAACGAATATCCTGCAGGCCTTATCGCACTGGGTTTCAGATGTTTTTTTACCATTACTTAATTCCTTTAGAAAAACACTTATGTCTTTACGATTATAGTTATATATCGGCCATATTCAATTAAAATGGTTACAAAAATGTAAAATTGAACAAAAATGCTTATTTTCAATAAGAAATCTGTAAAAATGGTTATCAATGGTCAAAAATGCGGCGGATTCAACTCTCAAGCGTGACAAATGAGTGAAAAATAAACGGTGAGCGGGTATAATGCCCCTTTCCAATTATCCAGCACTCATAGGAGCACTTGATGGGACAGAACTATAGCCAGCTCACCGATAGTGAGCGTAACCAATTTTACGCATTACGTAAAGCAAAAATACCAATGACAGCTATTGCAAAACAGCTAAGTCGTTCGCGGACCACACTCTACAACGAGTTGTCTCGCAATACGGGTCTACGCGGATATCGGCCAAAGCAGGCTCAGCAATTCACCGATATACGCCGAGCACAGACAGTTCTGCCTCTTAAAATGACCCCGAAGGTTATCGTATACATCGAGGATAAGCTTGGGCTTCAATGGTCACCGGAGCAAATTGCAAACGTCATGGAAGCCGACCCTGACGGGCCAGGTATCGCGGTTAGTCATGAGACGATCTATCGACACGTTTGGGAAGATAAGCGAGCCGATGGCCAGTTGTATACGCATCTGCGGCACGGACTGAAAAAACGTCGTAAACGTCGTGGCAGCAAGGATTCACGCGGTAAAATCCGCAATCGAGTGGATATTGACAGGCGGCCTGCTATTGTCGAAACCCGCAAGCGACTCGGAGATTGGGAGGCCGATCTGGTGTGCGGAACGGGTGCTTCTGGCTACTTGGTAACACTCGTTGAGCGAGTTAGCAGACGTGTGCTGATCGGCTATTCGAAGACTAAATTTGCCGATCAGGTCACCGATGAAATATTGCGTCTGCTCAAAAATGAGATTGTCGAGACGATTACATTCGACAACGGCAAGGAGTTTGCCGGCCACGAAAAGATTGCCGTGGAGCTTGGTTGTGATTGCTTCTTCGCCAAGCCATACCATAGCTGGGAACGCGGAGCAAATGAAAACACCAATGGCTTAATTCGTCAGTACTTTCCGAAAAAAACATCCTTTGCCGATATCACAGCGGGTCAAATTGCATTTGTGCAGAACCGACTGAATACCAGGCCACGAAAATGTCTCGACTTCAAACCGCCAGATGCGGTATACTTTGGTAACGCGGCGTAGCGTACTCATTTGTCACGCTTGAGAGTTGAATCCGCCAGGCCAAACAAAATCCAAATCCATCAAAATGCGATCGGTGGACAGGCGCTAAGTAACTTTCACCTTCGGCCCTATTTCCCTGTTAATCCCGTTAAAATCCGCATAAATCTTATGGCCAAAAACTGCCGGCAAAATGCCGGCGTTACCGGGTTAATCCCATTTTAGGATGGCGCCGGTGTCGGCACTGGTGGCCATAGCAGCGTATTTGGCGAGGTAGCCGGTCGTAATACTTGATTTGCGGGGTTTCCACGCCTTTTTGCGTTCGGCCAATTCATCGTCGGAGACTTTGACATCGATCGTACTGTTGGGGATGTCGATCTCGATGATGTCACCTTCTTTGACTAGGCCAATCGGACCGCCGACGGCGGCTTCGGGACTGATATGGCCGATACAAGCGCCGCGTGTGCCGCCGGAAAAGCGGCCATCGGTAATCAGTGCGACCGATTCGCCCAGTCCGGCGCCCATGATATAGCTGGTCGGCGAGAGCATTTCCTGCATCCCCGGGCCGCCTTTGGGGCCTTCGTAGCGGATCACAACCACATCGTTTTTCTTGACTTTGCC
The DNA here is from genome assembly GCA_021157685.1 of Planctomycetota bacterium. GTDB lineage: Bacteria > Planctomycetota > Phycisphaerae > Sedimentisphaerales > Anaerohalosphaeraceae > 4572-13. The sequence continues at coordinate 4,283 of JAGGWF010000127.1, forward strand.
ACCAAGAATGCCGTCGCAGGCGTCTTCCTGACTCTCGAAGATAACCGCCGGGCCGGTGTGTGTGAGCATGGGTTTGGCTACACCCGCGGCTTTGACAACACACCCCTGCGGGGCGAGATTGCCGTGCAGAATCACCAGCCCGCCAGTCTTGGAATAGGCGTTGTCCAGCGGATGGATGCAATCGCTGTCTTTGATGACCGCGTCTTTGATGCGTTCGCCTAATGTTACGCCGGAAACGGTTATGCAGTCGGTATTGAGCTGCCCGGTCTTGCTGATCTCATTGAGAATCGCACTGATGCCGCCGGCGGCGTCCACATCTTCGATGTGCCAGTCGCTGGACGGGGAGACCTTGCAGATGTTCGGGCATTTGGCGCTGATGGCGTTAATGCGTTCGAGGCCGTATTCGACACCCGCTTCGTTGGCAATCGCCAGCGTATGCAGGACAGTATTGGTCGATCCGCCCATGGCCATGTCGAGGACAAAGGCATTGTCGATGGCTTTGTCTGTGACGATGTCCAGCGGCTTGGGACCTTCGGCTATCGCCATCGCCACGGCGCGCGTTCCGGCCTGTTTGTACAGATCCTGTCGCTTGGGATCGACCGCGAGAATCGTCCCGTTGCCGGGCAGAGCCATGCCGATGGCTTCGCACAGGCAGTTCATGCTGTTGGCGGTGAACATGCCTGAACAACTTCCCTGCGTCGGACAACCGGCGCATTCCAACTCGGCGAGCTTTTCTTCGGTGATCTTGCCAGCGTTATACTCGGCGACGCCCTCAAATATTGTAATCAGGTCGGCGACTTTGCCGTCGTTGGTCTTGCCCGCCGCCATTGGCCCGCCGGAAACGAATAATGTCGGAATGTTCAGCCGCATCGAGGCCATCAGCATCCCCGGTACGATTTTGTCGCAGTTGGGGATGCAGACCATTCCGTCAAAGCGGTGGGCGAGGACCATGGTTTCGACCGCATCGGCGATAATTTCACGGGAAGCCAGTGAGTATTTCATACCACTATGGCCCATCGCGATCCCATCGCAGACGGCAATGGTGTTAAACTCGAACGGCACGCCGCCGGCATCACGAATCGCCTGCTTGACCGTCTGGGCCACTTCGTGCAGATGCACATGGCCGGGAACCACATCACAATAACTGTTGGCGACCGCGATAAACGGCTTCTTCATATCGTCTGACTTAAGCCCGCAAGCCCTCAATAGACCCCGGTGGGGTGCTCGTTGAAATCCCTTTTTGATGGTATCACTGTTCATAATGCTCTCCCATTGCTTCAAAACCGGTTAATTATTCGTTCATCGATAAGAGTTATGTTCAAGATGTGTGATTATATCCACTGAGAGGGGGGTTGGCCAACCCCAAAAATCAAAAAACAGGTCTCGATTTGAGTATTTTTTCGATTTTGGCCCGGTTTCCTGTTGTCAAGGGTGTTATCAAGAGCTATAATTCTTTTACTGTTTTGGTGAATTTGGAAGAAAAATGACCTTTATCTAGGAGATGTGTTATGTCAGCTAAGTTATCTTCGATTTTAGTAGCTGTTGGAATCTTTTCTACGTTGCTTTTAACCGGGTGCGGTTCATCCGCCGATCTAAGTTTGAAATTCTCATCTGGTAGCACGACAGCCTATAAATCAACGACAGAAGTGACCAAGCTCTTTCGTTTTGAACAGCCCAATCTCGACAAACTGAAAGAAGAACAGACAAAGACAATGATCGAGATGGACTTCACACAGACCATACAGAGTGTTGACGCAAGCGGCAATGCCACCGCCCAAATCACGATCAATAATCTCAGGGTCGATGTCATCAATAAAAATGAATCTCAGTTGTCATTCGACAGCCAAAATGAAAGTGACAAAGACGCTCCTTTGGCAAAATTGCTGGGCAAAAGCTACACCATTCAAATTACGCCGGCCGGTCGGGTCAAAGCGCTGGACACAAAAGATGCGATGGCGGTGGTAACGACTGCCTATGAAAAGAAATTTATCAAGAATCTTCTTGGTTCCAAGGCCATCGCCGACCGCCACCAGATAACGGCATTGCCGGAAGACTCAACGGGTGACCTTTCTGTTGAGAGTACCTGGAGTGAGGTCATCCCTTCTCCGCCGGGACTGCTGGCGCCGAAGTCATATGAAAAAACATACACGCTGACAGCGATTGACGAGGCGGTTGCTACGGTTCAAATGACCGCCGGCGAAAGCGCTGCTCCCGCAGTAAGCGGTACACAGACAGCCGGCAGCATGGGGATGTTCGCCAAGATGTTCGACAACAAAGACGACTATACCGGAACCCTGAAGATTGATCTGGTAACCGGAGAGGTCATTGCCTCCGACGAAACACTTATCAGCACTTATACCGCACAGGAAATGCCTGAAAACGGCGACCCTGACAAAGGGCCCGATGTATTAACCATGCAATTTATCAACCGCACCCAATTAGAAAAGCTGAATTAAGCGTTATTCAGAATTTGATATGAAAGGATGCCCCGTGAAAGCACTTCGCTTCGGGTTGATGGTCGTGGGTTGCGTATTGTGTGTTGCCGGATGTCAGGATTCCGCGAAAGCACCCGAGGACAACTGGCTGCTGGTATCGTTTGAAAAAAATGTGCCTATCACCTATCGGATGGTATCCGAGCGAGAAACTGAAATTGACCTGACCACAGGCAATCCTAAGAAAAAATCCAGACCGCAGACGATCACGGAAAAACTGGAACTGGTGGTGGTCTACACCCCGGTTGAGGTCGATCCGTTCGGACTGTCAACACTGAACGTTGAGTGCAAATCAGCAAAAGTAACCCGTTCGGGTTTTTCCGGGAAACGAAGCGTCGCAGACGCCATGGAAAAACTGACCGGCAATAGCTTCACCTTAAAGCTCACGCCCACCGGGAAAATCGCCGATGTCAGCGACTTAGAACGCATTGCCGCCGAACTTGGTGAGGCCTCATTTTCCGACGGCAGAAAAAATACACGCATTAAAAATCCCGATATGATCGGTGACTTTCTGGCAATGCAGCAGTATCTGTGGGCTGCCGGTTCGACGATCTCGAATCAACTGGACCTGAAGGCGGGAGATACCTGGCAGGACCAACAATCGATCCCCTGGCCGGTTCCGATATATCCGCCGCCCGCCCGAACCACAACCTACACCTTAGACAGCATCGCCGCCGAAGAAAATCTGCCGCGTAAAGCAACGATCAGCAGCACTTACGCAATAAGTGAAACTCCCATAGAAGAGTACATCCGCCCCTACAAAGAGGGTAAATTCCAGATGCGAGGGCTGTTTGGTTTTCTGCGAAACTTTCAATTCAAGCACATCGAAGGGGTTGGCACACAAGTCTTCAATCTGAACGACGGACTTGTTGAATCCGACCGGCAACAATACCTGTTAAATGTCACCGCGAGTTTCATGCTGCCGTTAGGCGACTCGCTGCCGGTGCTTAAGATTGATCAGAAAATATCGATTGATCGAATCGAAACGCCTTGATTATTGGGAGGCAACCCCTTGGAACGCAAAAACCTCTGGGCTCCGTGGCGCATCAAATACATCCAGGGATTGCCAAAACAAAGCGACTGTTTTCTATGCGACTACTTGTCCACTCCGGACAAAGACCGTGACAATCTCATTCTGTGGCGGACCGAACACGCGATGGTCGTCTTTAACAAATTCCCCTATAACAACGGCCATCTGCTGGTCGCACCAGTGCGGCATATCGCAACATTGGATGACGCAAGCGACACCGAACTGCTATGCCTGATGAGCTTGGTGCGTGACTGTCAGAAAGCGCTGTCACTGGCGATTGGCCCGCATGGCTTTAATGTCGGTATGAACTTTGGCCGTTGCGCGGGGGCGGGATTGCCCGACCATTTGCACATTCATGTCGTCCCTCGCTGGAACGGCGACACGAACTATATGCATGTGTGCAGCGACACCGATGTCATCAGTCAGGGGCTGCAGGAACTCTATGACCAACTGCTCGAAGTCAGCCAAAAAGAAAATCTGCCAAGGAAGAACCACGAATGAACTTAGTGCGGTCGAGCCGCAGCCAAATTTTTGACACTGATTGACACTGATTTTTTAAACAGAATAACAGGATTTACAAAATAGTTGCCGTTCTCACTTTTCTGCATACCCGATTGTTAAATAAAGAATTACAGTGTTGGACTTAAAAAACAGCGCATGAAAAACAAGGAAATACAAGATTGAGTCTGGTCGGATAATATTGATAAGCCTAAGGCCGTTCGCTTTGCGTGGAGTAAAATTGCAACACCGAATTTGATGAATGAAGAGGGTTTGCCTGCTCCTGCTTTTAATGCCGATAGGCCACAAAACAATTGTGGGTAATATATTTATGCTTTTAGAAAGGACAAATCATGAATGTAAAAACAAAAATTTTAATAGGTATTTTCTCTGTTATTTTACTTCTTAATAATGTTCTCATTGCAAAACAATTAAGTTTAAAATCGCCGGATGGCGAAATAGAAATAAATATTGATGTCAATAATTCTATTACCTACTCAGTTTTATATAAAGATAAACAGATCATTTTGCCTTCTCCCGTTTCTATGAATTTAGAAAAGTTTGGACAACTGGGAGAAAAAGCGAAACTTCTTAATACCCGAACAAATAAGGTGGACAGGGTTCTGTATCCTGTGCTCCCTCTGAAAAATAGAACCGTGAGAGACTGTTATAATGAGGCGATCTTAGATTTTGAGGGATCTTACAGCATTGCTTTCCGTGCTTATGATGACGGAATTGCGTATAGATTTTTGACAAACCTTGATGGAACTGTTAAAGTTAAAAGCGAGGGGGTTCGTTATAATTTCCCCAAGGGGATGAAAATTTATCTCCCCGTTGACAAATCTAAGGAGCCATTCGTTAGCCACAATGAAGCATATTATTACCATAAAGACATGAAAGATATTGACGGCAAACAGTGTATTTTACCTGTCCTTGTCGAAATACCGGACGGGCCAAAGATGCTGATAGCTGAAACTGACATAAATGATTTTCCCGGTCTGTACCTGTGTGGTTCAGAAGGGAGTGCGCTCGTAGGTCGTCATCCTGCCCGTATTCTTGATTATACCATGGATAAAAAGAGATATCGCTATACAATTGTCAAGAAGCGTGCTGGCTACATTGCTGAAACATCCGGTGAAAGAACATTTCCATGGCGCGTAGTTATAATTGCCGAGAATGATGCCGATTTATTGTTAAATGAGTTGGTTTATAAGTTGGCCAGACCTCGGCAGATTCAAAATACCTCATGGATCAAGCCGGGCAAAGTTGCATGGGATTGGTACAACGCCAATAACATCTATGGCGTAGATTTTAGGGCAGGTATCAATACAGACACATATAAATACTATATAGATTTTGCATCTAAATATAGTATTGAATTTATCATTATCGACGATGGTTGGTATATGAAGGATGTTTCGGGTGAGAAATCGGACCTTTCAATAATAAATCCTGACATGAATATGGAAGAGTTGTTTCGTTATGCGAAGAGCAAAAATGTCGGCATTATCTTGTGGGTTGGCTGGAAAGCCCTTGATGACAGGATGGAGGAGTCGATGGATCAGTTTGCAAAATGGGGCGCTGCGGGCATCAAAATTGACTTTATGATGAGGGACGATCAGGATATGGTCAACTACTTCGAAAAGGTTGCCAAGGAAGCGGCGAAGCGGCATCTGCTGGTTAATTTTCACGGAAGCTATAAACCGGATGGCATGAGGCGAACATATCCGAATGTTATTACCAGGGAGGGCTTGAAAGGACTTGAAAATAATAAATGGGACGATCGCGTAACACCGGATCATTGTTTGACATTACCTTTTATAAGAATGGTAGTAGGGCCCATGGATTTTACACCGGGAGCAATGCATAATGCTCAAAAGAATAATTTTAGAAAAGTTTTTACCAGACCCATGAGTCAGGGAACCCGATGTATGCAGTTGGCAATGTTTGTTATATACGAAAGTCCTTTGCAAATGCTGGCTGACAGTCCCTCTAATTATCTTCGCGAACCGGAGATTATGGATTTTTTGTCTGAGGTCCCAACTGTATGGGATGAAACAAAAGTTTTGGAAGCTAAAATTTCAGATTATATTGTGATTGCAAGGCGTAGCGGCAAGGATTGGTATATTGCGGCCATGACAGATTGGACGGCCAGAGAGTTTGAAGTTAATTTATCATTTCTTGGCAAGAAAAAATATAAAACTGATGTCTATCAGGATGGTATTAACGCGGATCGATATGCTGAGGATTATAAACGCATCCAACTCAATGTAACCAATGAGAGCATTTTGAAAATAAAGCTCGCCCCAGGCGGCGGCTATGTCGCGAGGATAACACCTTAAGGCAGCAACAATTACATTCTGGCAGCGAGAATGAATTTAATAAAGCAAGACAAGGAAGCCATAGAGAAGCTAAGAGTATTCTCGAAAAGGTATTAGTATAGATATCGCCAACGCCAAGATAAGATTACACTCATGACTGACTATGCGGATCAATATGTGGTTTATATTCGTGGGGTTGCGGATGGTGTTAGGATGTTTAATGTTCGAGGAGATATGTTATGAAACAGAATGGTTGCAGTATAGTCATTGTGAGATGTCGTTTTGTATTAGGGCTTATGCTTTTGATCTGTTGCGGAGCCAAGGCTTTCGCCTTAGCCAAGGTTAAGACAGATAAATCGGATGACATTGTTATTGCGGATTTCGAGAGCGACACCTATGGGGATTGGAAATTGGATGGATCGGCCTTTGGCTCGTGTCCGGTTCGAGCCAGTGTGAATCCTCCGTCGAACAGAGTTGTTGGCCATTTGGGTAATGGATTGGTGAACACCTATCTCAATGGAGACAGAACAACCGGCAAACTTACATCGCCGGAGTTCATCATTGAGCGAGAGTACATCAACTTCCTGATTGGCGCCGGAGGCCACGCTGGGGAAACCTGCATTGATTTAGTTATTGATGGAAAGGTGGTTCGCACGTCGGTTGGTCCGGAGCGTAAGGACAGCAGGGGCAGAGAAATCCTCGATTGGAAATCCTGGGATATTGCGGAGTTCAGGGGCAAGAAAGCAATACTCCAAATTATTGATACCTATACGGGGCGCTGGGGTCATATAAACATCGACCACATTGTGCAATCCGACAAGCCGCGTAAGCCAACATTTAAGGATATTGGAAACAAGTCGCTGGTCCCTCAATATCCCTTCGCAAACACTCTGGCCGAGCAGGAGAAACAACTGAAGACTAATCCCTTTCTGGAGCGGTTTCGGGTTTCGCGAGAAAAAATGAAAAACGATCCGCACCTTCCGCTCTATCATTTCACCAGTCCGGAAAACCGGCTCAATGATCCGGACGGGCTTTGTTTCTGGCAGGGGCGATGGCATATGTTCTATCAGGGATACCCGCCGGAAGATCCCCGCCAGCATTGGGGGCATGCGGTCAGCGACGACCTGATCCATTGGCGTGATCTGCCCTACGCCATCTATCCCAATCCCGAACGGGCCTGCTATTCCGGCTCCACCTTAGTCGAGGACAATCGGGTGATCGCCATGTATCACGGCACCCAGGTCGGGAGCATGGTTGCTGTATCGGATGATCCACTCTTGCTTAACTGGAAAAAGGTTACCGGAAAATCCGTGATTCCGTTTGCCAAGCCGGGCGAGAAGCCGTTACCCTACAGCATATTCGATCCCTGCATCTGGAAGAAGGGGAATTATTACTATGCCTTGACGGCGGGGTGGCGTCCTGACGGGCCTGGCGGAAAGCGATTGCGCAAGGAATGGCTCCACCGCTCGAAAGATCTTGCAAATTGGGAATACCTGCATCCGTTTCTTGAAGACGATGGCTATGGACTGGTTGGCGACGACGGGGCCTGCCCCTATTTCTGGCCGATCGGCACCAAATATATCCTGCTTCACTTCAGCCACATGACCGGCGGCAAATATATATTGGGTGACTATGACACGAAGCGTGATAAGTTTGCGGTAACCGATGGCGGCGATTTTAATTTTGGTCCCTATGGTCCTGCGGGTCTGCACGCACCGTCTGCAGCACCCGATGGCAATGGCGGAGTCGTTGTCATCTTCAATATGAACGAGGGCCTGCGGCATAAGGGTTGGAATGGCATCATGTCGTTGCCCCGGCGTCTGACGCTCGATGAGAGCGATGAAATCGAACAACTCCGGATTGAACCGGCTGGCGAGACGGAATCCTTGCGGTATGGTCACCAGTCCGTTGTGGGTATAAAACTTCCGTCAAACGAAGAGATAGTATTTGAAAAAATAAAGGGTCGTTCCATGGAACTGCTTATGGAAATCGATTGTCAATCAGCACCAATGCTGGAGCTGAATGTGCTGCGGTCCCCAAACAAGCAAGAGACAACGCGGATCGTGTTCTACCCAGAACGGGGTTACAAGCACCGCGAATTTACAGATAAGCGCTCGTATATACATGATAGCGTGGTCTCAATCGATACATCCTGCTCATCGATTCTGTCGGATGCCAAATCGAGACCTCCTGAGACCGCTCCTGTGCATTTGGAGAAAAAAGAGACGCTTAAGCTACATGTGTTTATCGACAAAAGTATTGTCGAGGTTTTCGTAAACGGTAAGCAGTGCGTTTCCGTTCGCGTCTATCCCGGCCGCAAAGACAGCTTGGGGGTTTCGCTGCATGCCCAGGGGAGTGCTGCAAAGCTTATCTCGCTTGATGCCTGGCAGATGAAAGGTATTTTTGAGTCCGCTTTAAAAACTCGCTTTTAGGCAACTCGGTTTAAATTCCGTCGAGATGTTGGCTAGAAAGTGGATTTTCAAGATACTGCTCAAGTTCACGCAACTGATACTCGCTGAGCTTTGGTTCTGCACCCAAATAGCGGTCGAACTCAACTACCACCGGCTGAAGCCGGTGGGTTATCCACGGCGGACTAAAGTTCAGGTTGGAAAATAAACGCGGGATGTCTTTTCATCAAACAGAAGAATCTTTGCTATTTCTGCCGCTGACCATCCCTCAGATAAAGCGATGACCGCTTTGACACGGTCCGCCTGTCGTTTGTCACACAATGAGCGATGCAGCTGTTTAAGTTCAACGGTTTTTCTTTTGACAATGTATAATCTCTCATATAGGGTATCTATTGGATACGAAGTGCTCTTTGATGAAAAAACGGCGTTTGAGAATTCTTTGATATGTAAAATACACGAAGAAGACCTGAAACCGTGGATCTGTAACAAAGCGAGACTCGATTTTTGAGTCAAAAAGCATTTTTGACCCTGTGAATGGTTACGTATTATTTATTCTGCATACCCTGCGACAATGGCTAATGAAAAGAAAAGGAATTGATTGATGGCAGAAAAAAAATCTAAGGGGCTTTTTTTGGTTATTATGGTTATATTGTCTTGTTTTTTTCAGCTGTCCTGCAGTACCTCAAATGGTATTGAAAACCAAAATATTCAGGCCGATCAACTCGAAGTAAAGGTGATGACATTCAATATTCGTTATTACGGTGCCAAAGACGGACCTGATAATTGGCAATATCGACGGCAAATGGTCATAAATGTTATAAAAAACAATCGGGTTGACATTATCGGATTTCAGGAGGCCCATAAACTGCAAGTAGAGCAGATACAAGAACAGCTTGATGAATTTGGAGTTTTGGCAACGTATAGAAACGGCAAATCAAACGGCCCTTCAAATGCATTGTTTTACCGAAAAAGTCGTTTTATTGTAGATAGCTGGGACACATTTTGGTTTTCAGATACACCTGAAATGCCGGGGTCAATTGGATGGGGAAATAAGAGCAGCAGATTTTGTACATGGGCGAGACTTATTGAGAAAAAGAGTGGAAAATGCTTTTATTTTTTCAATACACACCTTGACCACCGTTCACAGTATTCCAGAGAACGAAGTGCGATATTTGTAACCAAAATGATAAATTTAAGAAAAGATAAATCTCCCTTCATTTTGACGGGTGATATGAATGCAAGAGAAGATAATCGTGTTATTAGGTTCTTTAAGGGTGAAGAACTTACTCTTGATAACAATCGTTATGGGACTTTGGTTCCTGTGGTTGATACATTCCGCATCAAACACGGCACTGAATGCGACGCAGGAACATTTAATGGCTTTGGAAAATATGAAAAGTTCAGCAAAATTGACTATGTTTTTGTGCAGGAGTCTACGACAATACTGGACGCGAAAGTCATAAAGTATAACGAAAATGGGCACTATCCATCCGATCATTGTCCAGTAACTGCGCGCATTCAATTTCATTAAAAGCAGTGGACTTTTTTGTCCATTGAGTTGTAACTTTTTATTTCAATATGGCGAAGCGGTAAGACCTGCTGGAATTGTAAGTACCATGTTGTATTTGTCCCCAAAGGGCGGGAAAAAGAGTTGTATGGCAAGATTCG
>JAGGWF010000047.1 GCA_021157685.1 Planctomycetota bacterium
ACATCATTATAAGCTTTGGTCAGAGGCGCGCGAGAAACACCAGGGCCGGACACGGGAACTGGCACAATATCGACGTGAAAGTCTGACAACCAGCCACTGCGCCCGAATCTCACTTCTTGAAGAACAATTGGGTCAAGCGAGCAATGACAAAATCAAGCGGATGCGCCAGTCTCAAATAGATGCGGCTGAGGCTGATTACGCCCGCCGTATTCAGGAATTGGATATTGCGATGGAAAGGGCTGATATTACCGCCCAGCCGGTGGCGTATGGGATAATACACATTGTTTGGTGAAGTAATGGAGGCACTTAAATTGAATGATTGGTTTGTTGTAAATGGAGGGCTAAATGGCGATATTCTTACACAATGATAGATCCCTAAAGATTGATACCTCAAGTTTAGGAGTCTACGAAAGACACCTTGTTGAAAAGCTGTGGTCTCTCATAGAAACACATGGGTATGATCTCGATTCTGCATCAACAGGTGTGTCTCCTTGCCCTGATTTTGGCTATTTTGAACTTGCTGGAAGATATTGGCGGGCATCTTTATGTGTCTATTTTGCAGGTTTCAGCAAAGCCTTTATTGAAGCTGGAGCAGGATTTCTTGAACCATGGCTTTTCAATTCTCGTCATGCATTTGAACTCTATACTAAAGGATTGTTATTGTATGTCTCATGGTATCAAGAACTGAATGAAGACCCTCTAAAAAGTGGTTACAAGGAACAGATCGAAAAAATTAATACCGCTCATAACCCAGCTTTAATATATAAAGAATATAAGGAAAAATTAGAGACGGTTTTAAAGACATGGAACTCCGATGAAATTTGCGAAGTACCCGAACTGGACAAATTGATCTTAACTGGGCGTGGTGAAGATATCATTTCAGAAATATCTGAAGCTGACCCAACAAGTTTCAGATTCAGATATCCGAGTTTGCTACATCGTCGTGGCAAAAAAGAATCATTTCAAAGAATACAGCAAATGTCCTGGGAATGGAATGAAGAGAAACTCTTCCCAGTAACCGGCTTGCCAAGAGAGGCCGGAGTTGCTTTTACACATGTTAAGGTCATAAATAATATGCATGACCTTTTTAAAGAATTATCTGCTATAAGCGATTATCATGACGCTCTTTATGCGCATCTTGAGGAGTTACAGGGTTTCGCTTATGAGTGGTAGTGTATAATGGGAATGACTTCCTGACAATAAAGCCAAAGGGAATATGGTGCACATATAATTTGGAACAAACCGTATATATCAATAAAATTGCGGTTGCCTAGACCAGAGTAATGCGGCTGACACAAAAAACTTTACGCTGTTTAGCCGCGATAAAGGATCGTTGGATGCCGAGTGACTATGATGGAATCCGTGAGGACGAAAAACGAAAAGATGAGCTCCTAAATAATGCCTTAATGTTATTGGGCAAGATGTATTCTGATCGCACACACTTTATCTTTGAACTCCTTCAAAATGCGGAAGATGCAAGAGCTACCAAAATCTTGTTTGAGCTATTCGAAGACAGGTTGGAAGTAAAACATGATGGTCGCCTATTTGATGAACCCGACGTGCGAGGCGTGTGCGGTGTTGGTAAGGGTGCAAAATCAGAGGACCTGACACAAATAGGAAAGTTCGGGATAGGTTTCAAATCAGTCTATGCCTATACCACCGCCCCCGAAGTTCACTCGGGGGCGGAGCATTTTCGTATCGAGCATTATGTTCGGCCATACAAGGCTGCCACAAAGATGCCTGGAGATTCATGGACCACTCTTTTCGTTTTCGCTTTTGATGCGTCAGGCCTTGAACCACAAACAGCCACGTATGAGATTGCCGAACGACTTCGTAATTTGAGTGCCCGGACACTCCTGTTTCTCCGTAAGATTAAAGAAATTGAGTACAAATTGCCGGGCGAGCCAGGTGGCTTTTATCTCCGTGGTAAGCCACTTCCCCGTGGCCAGGCCAGACAGGTTACTGTCATCGGGCAGAACAATGGCCAAGACGAAGACGAAACTTGGCTCATTTTTGAAAGGCTGGTATCTATTCCAGATAGCTCTAACAAGGTACCGGTTGAAATTGCGTTCAAGCTTGAGACCAACTCCAAAGACCAAACTGAGACTACAGTAAGGATCAAAGAATCACCTCTAATTGTCTATTTCCCAACGGAGAAATCAACCCGATTTGGATTCCTTATCCAGGGGCCATATAGAACCACGCCATCCCGAGACAATATTCCAAAAGATGACGACTGGAATACCACGCTCGTAGAGGAAACAGCTCTTCTTCTTGTCGACGCATTACAAAGCCTGAAAAAGATGGGGTTGCTAACGGTTACACTTCTTAATGCACTCCCGATCAGAATGGATGATTTCCCGGAAGGTGGCATGTTTTATCCAATCGTCGAGGCGGTCCGCGATGCTCTCCTGGACCAGGAACTACTTCCAACAGATGATGGAACCTTTGTCTCTGCACGAAATGCAAAGCTGGCTCGCGGTCTCAGGAAGTTTCTCACGCATGATCAATTAAGGGAATTGTTTCAATCCGATGATGACATCAAGTGGTTGTCAGGAGAAATAACGCAAGACCTGACTCCAGACCTACGTTCTTATTTAATGAGCGAACTTGATGTGGAGGAGATCTCTCCTGACGGGTTCGCACGAAGAATTTCAAGCACATTCTTGGCAAGCCAAACAGATGATTGGTTTATCGCCTTTTACAAATATCTTTCCGGCCAAGAGGCATTGTGGCGTTCTC
>JAGGWF010000012.1 GCA_021157685.1 Planctomycetota bacterium
ATCTTTGCCCAATCGGGCCAATGATTTTTCTCCAGTTCCGGCAGCAATCGTCCCATCAGTTTTTTGCTGGCATCCAGTGTTTGCTCTTTGTCGGGATAGGTCAGACCAAAGGAATCCGCCCCGTAGAATTTCCATTCCACCTTGCAGAAATAGGAGTACTTGCTAAACCAGTTGCTGCCAAGAATCAACCGTGTATCAGTCCGACTGCCGGAATACTTTCCATTGGCGTGAAAGAAGTACTGCACAGAAAACTTATCCTCCCGCATCGTTTGTCTGTCGATGTTTTTAAAGGCAACATATTGAAAATCCAGTTTTTGGTCGCCATCGCGGCGGGGAATGTTGATTGTAACCATTCCCCCGGTATCGCGCTCATTGCCGCCACCGACATAACACTCATCGGGAACATGCGGCACCATGTCCGGATTGCCCGTATAGTAAGTAATAAACAGTGAACAGTAACGGGTCGGACTGCTCGGTTCGGCTTCGCTGTCCTCAAGGATCCACTGTAAGTATTCTTCGGTTCCCAAGCTCTCAAGAACATCACGATTCTGAATACGGCTATTGTTTTTCAACTCAAAAGGAGCCAATACGGCGTCATCCATTTCATCAAACGGATGCTGCGGCTTAATCTCTATTTTGACCGTTTTTACATCCAAGATACGGATAACCGCTTCCTTAGCAATCGCCACGGACAAAAGAACTGCCACGCACACCAAAAATGCCGGTTTCAAATAAGATTTCATTCCTGTTGCTGTCAATTATTTCTCCTGTGTCATCGTATCAGACACTTTGCGGACGACAATATCCTCTTCTTCGTTTTCATCTTCATCAACAAATAGATTCTCCATTAAAGCCGCCAGACCGCCATACAAAATAAATGCCAGCGGCAGCATCAACATTCCCAACATATCATGATAAATCCCCTGAGCATACTTGGGATTGCCAAGGATATAAATAAAACCAGTAATCGTTACACGAACGATATTGCAGAGTATCGCAATCGGCACGGTCGTAGCCAGCAATACCAGCCGCTGCCAGATCGGCCGCCAGTGCAGATAGGCCATCGCCACACCCAGCGCAACAAACGCCATCACCAGCCGCATTCCGCTGCACGCATCCGCCACATCCAAGCCGGGTTCCATAGCAACCCCTTTGTACACCACATCAATAATCGAGCCACGGGTCTGCGCTTCCAACTGCGAAACCAGATTCAGTACAACAGTCGCCGTCTGTGCCGCCCACTGCCGCATCGGATTCGTTAACTGAAAATACAACCGCCCGGGCAGCGGCACAGCAAAAAACAAATAGGCAACCGGAAGCCAGGTATATTTGAGTACCTTCCAACCGCCAATGAATAATATAACCGAACCGATCACCGCGATCATCGTCAGGGGCTTGCCATACATAAATTTTAACATGACAATGTTCACGGGATGAAGAATCAGAAAGAACAGCAGACAGAACAACCCCACAAACCAACTCGGACGGGGTTCTTTGATTGCAAGAATCTCATCCTTAGACTGATTCAGAAAGTACAAACTGAACAGGGGGATCAGAAAGCCATGCGACCAGCTTGGATTCGTAAGCCACTGGCGAACAATACCATTGATCTCTTCACGAAAGATCCACCAAATGAGTACCGAAATGACGGCAATCTTAACAAACGAATGTACGCCAAGATTCAGCCAGCTCTTTTCAGGAGCCGCTTCGTTTGTTGGTTGAACTGTTTCGGTTGACTGGGACTGATTCATACTATCTGCGTCACATATTCTTAAAATGAGAATGGGTTATTAAGGGGATTGCTGCCAAAATCATCGATGGCGAAGTTGCGGTCATAAATAAGCCCGAATCCATATGTTGCGCGAAAAGCATTACGCAAAACAGCCAGCCAGCGGGCGGTTCCGTGAGTGCCAACATTGATGTAATCGTATGGCTTAATGAAAAAGTCCGGCTGCGTACCCTGGGCAATCTTTGCCAGATCCACCAGAACAATCTCTTCCTGCATCAGTCCGGCCTTGTTTTTACCGATACGACGAACCACTTCGACTTTGCTCGGCCAGGCAAGGGCGCCAAGGCCGCCCGCAGTCGCAATAGCCTGTTTTAGCGTGATCGGCCGCCCTACAATGGAGTAGGCATTGGGGGCGTTCACATTACCGGCCACCCAAAACTCACCGACCAAGTCGCGCGGCACCGTAATTCTGTCTGCCGGACGGATAACGATATTATAACGAGGGTCGCCAGACAACAACTTGTCAACCGGAATACTGATAACCCGCGTTACCGACTCGGCTTCCCCGATATCGGACAAACCGAAACCAGAGGGAATGTGTGGCGGGGACGGTCTGCGATTTGCGCTAAATTGCTCAGGCCTTAAAAGCTCCGGTTGCAAACCCGACGGCGCTGCTGCCTGGGCCTGAACCTCAATGGCTTTCCATTGTCCCTCTTCAAAAACCCATTCAATACGAGAAGCCGACCGATCAGATGAAACGGATTCAGCCGCATCCGGTGCATCAACCAACTCATCCAAAGGATCGATCCCTTCGGGCGCCGCCAATGCCTCAAGTTCGTTTCGCGTTGCCATCTCCGCCGTTGTAATAAGACGGTCACTTTGACGAGCATGTTCGCTCGGAGTGATTAGTTCAAGCATCTCGTCTTCAGCATTTTTTCGTCCCGGCTCAGGGGGGCTAAACTCCGCCGCCGGCGACAGATCGAACGATTTGAAATCCTCGGACTTTACATCACGAGACACATAGATGTAACTAACATTGAAATCGCCAATGCCGCCAGCCAGCGCGATGGCGTCTGTCAGGCGAATCGGATATCGCGGCATCGTAAACCGTGCCGATTGTGCAACCCCCTGCCCGACAATCGAGAACAACCGCCGCTCCGAATTCAACAGTGTCACGGTAACAGAGGGGTCCTTGAGGATATTCGGCGAGAGGATACTGACGATTTCTCGCTCCAATTCCACCTCTGTCAACCCTTCAGCCATAACAATGCCGACATCGGGAATCGAAAGGCGTCCGGATTCGGTTACGACAAACTGGTTCTCATAATTCAGGCCTTCATTGTAGAGTTCAAAGATGGTAACACGAACAACATCGCCCGCACTGAAGACATAATCCGGTTCGTATGGAAGCAGATCTTCCGGACTGGGTTCTTCGGCACCCTCATAGGTTGGTGATGGTTCATCAGCCACCCCCAAGGTATCTAAAATCACACTAACCGTCGGGGTCGGCTCAAAACGACCTAACTGGGTCGGGTCCAAGGCGTCGTTGTAACAACCGCCAATCCCAAGAAACAGGCCGACAGTTACCATCCAGAAAATACTTTTCTTTATCATCATGGTCTCAGAATCCATTAATATCAAATCCTTATCATCCACAATCCAAGCGGAACCTCCCGCCCAAAAACGGAAATCTACTCATTAGTCGGTCAATTTTTCGCGTCTCTTTACCTATAATTTCGGCGATAAGGGCCTAAAATCAATAAAAATACACCCTTAAAGGGGGATAAATTCTCGCGAGAAAATCGAAACTATGATTACAGTACTGATAGGCCGCGCAGAAAGCAGAGAAACTTCAGATGCAACCAGTGCGCAAATAAAAAATCCGTAGAATCAAAAAACACCATTCATCACCCTGATACAAAACTTTGTGGCAAATTGAACCTCAGAAAGGATGGTATGTATACTGCTCTTTCACGGGAAATGTTCGTTGAACAACAGGTCGCCGGAAATTAAATTACATTAATTGGGGATTCCCGGCGTTTGTGCTTTTTGGATATTTTTGTAGTCAAACCGGATCATCAACTCCTTCGATGAAACCCCATTCCGAATATCAAACACATCAATCATTCGCGGAATCTTCTTTGATAACTCCTTACTATAACGGAAGTTATAATTCCTAACCAGCCACGCCAACCCCTCTTGCGAATCTTCCAACTGAACCAACTCGATCCGTTTCGTGTCCAGCGATTGAAGAAGTGTCAGCTTGACTCCACTCGGCCATTGGGGCTTCAGTGCTTTGTACCACTGACCCTCAATCTTGATGTTTTCAGCGGAAAGCATCGAGTCGGTTTCCAGAAGACCGCCACCAGCGCAAAAACTGTAAAACACAGCAACGGCAAGATTCTTGCTCCAGAATGAATCAGGAAAGTCCGATAGGATTTGCTGTTTCTGTCCCGATAAGCTGTAATCATCCCTCAATAACGAACATTGGACTACACCGGTGGGTTCGGTTGAAACCGCTTGAAAAAATCCGACGGATGGGTGGAATCCTTGCTGCTGCCGGGTGATATAAGCCGAAGCATTCGTTTTGTAATAATGAACGATACAATCCGTTGTGATAGCGGCCTTGACCGAAACCGGATCGTCCTGAGTTTCCTGCTGACTCTGGCTGCAACCAGCAAACAAAAGGCCCACAACAACCATTGAAGCGATTAACAGAGACACCAAATGTTTCATAGTTCACCCCATTTCCAGTGTTAATAATAAACTTTTTTGGTAAGCAATCTACCCTTTTACCACCCATAACTGACCGATTACAACTGGAGCTAAGAAAATACCCCATTATAGTGAATACTGCGGAATTTTTATCGTTTCACCATTCCTCATTGAGGACAGGTGCGCGTAATAGCCGGGAAC
The DNA here is from genome assembly GCA_021157685.1 of Planctomycetota bacterium. Lineage (GTDB taxonomy): Bacteria > Planctomycetota > Phycisphaerae > Sedimentisphaerales > Anaerohalosphaeraceae > 4572-13. The sequence goes on from JAGGWF010000012.1 coordinate 4,646, forward strand.
TGTCATATTCAGCGCATCGATGACATCAACCCTCGGTTTGCGACCGCGCAGGATGGCATTGATGAAGTCGTCACCGAGGTAACCATGCGAGCCGCCATGTCCCCCTGGGAAAATTCCAGGTGGCAGAGCGTACTTCTTAATCTGCAAGCCGCCCTTGATAGCCTCGTGGCGGCGCTTGCTGCCAATCTTGTCGCCGACAAATGTTTTGTTAAATCCAGCATATTCGCCCCTGATGCGTCCCGCTTCGAGGTACTCACCCTGCGAACTGCCTATGATCATCCGGGAAAGCCCTCCTTCTGCGGTCCGGAACAGGCCAACCTCTGACTTGAATATGTTCCCGATCGCATTGGGAGATCGCTTGTCTTCGTCAAATAAAGGAATGCCCCGACAGGAGACATCAAGCAGGGGTTTGTGCGTAACGCCAACATAGTAAGCCATTGCATGGGTCGGATACCACATCGGACATCCCTTCTTTCGCCAGTCCTTGTAGGAGCCAATCGAAGGTGCCCCCGGAGAATGAGGATGACAATATTCTCCCTCGGAATAGTGGATGCGGCCAAAAACTCCGGCGGCAAAAAGCTTTTCCATTGCGAAGAGGTCGTCATGAAAACACGATGTTTCGAACATAGCGTAAACCAGTCCTTTGTTCTTCCTGCAGCATTCGAGAAGCCTTTCGGCATCCTCAATATCTCCAAGGAAAGCGGGGACCGCCGTGGCAACATGCTTGCCATGCGACATACAGAGGATAGCGTGCTTGGCGTGGGATGGAGCATCCGTGGCACAATAGATGGCCTCGATTGAATCGTCCTTGACCATCTCCTCCAGTGACGGGTAGGTCTTTGCACATTTCGCCTTTCGAGCCATATCGGCACAGCGGTCCGGGAACAAATCGCTTACCGCAACCAACTCGACATTGGGATGATCCTGAAGTCCAAATTGCAGACCGAATTGGCACGCACCATGCCCGACAATTCCGACCCGCACCTTCCTCTCGGAAACCGGCTCCCACTTCTTCGGCCTCTGCCCTGCCTGAGCCGACGACACTAAGAGCCCCCCAGGCACAACCGTACCGAGTGAGAGCATCCCGATCCCCTCAAGAAAATCTCGTCGGCCAATGGAATGGATGTGTGTGCTAGACATAACAAAGCCTCCAGGGCCCGTTGCACAATGATTTTCGAATCCAACGGTTGGATTCAATGGCTGTCCAGGACAGACGGCTCAATTCTCTGTTTCCAAAACACCTTTTATTCACTTTTTTGGCTCTCATCCAAATAAGTTGGTTAACCCTGTCGATTAACACGCCATAAGTCCTGTAATTTAATAGTCTTAGCGTATTATTGCAACCCGCTGTCTTCGGTGTCTTCATTCATCGCTTTATACCCCTACCCATTGTCAAGACAGAAAATGGGTTCGTTTGGTAATTTCGTGTTTTTTACGGTTAAACGCAACCTTTCAATGACAACACATTTTGGCAAGGCCTTTTTACCTATTTTACCAAATGGGTTCGTTTCGTAATTTTCGGTTTTTGGCGTTCAATTATCTGTACCTGATCAGGGTTGGCCTGAACCGCCATAAAATAACTGTCAAATTTTTGAAACTTCCAAAAAATATATTTCACGGGCAAGTATAGCTCCCATGTCTTTCAGGGGCAAGACCTCTGCGTCAATTCGTAATAAAAATTTAACCGACACATTGACAATTTCTACCAACTTTATTGGAGTTAAGCCACTTTTTTGTAACAAAACAAAAATCCGGCCCTGTGATTTTCCACAAAGCCAAATTTAATTCCTCGTAGATCCCTCAGCATTCACATTCGAGATCGGCCAATTTCTGCAATAGTGAATACTTTCTTGAAGTATCCTTCTTGGCCAATTCCATCAACTCCGCCGCCGCTTCCGGATTGGACTTCGTCAGCGAGCGGAAACGGTTCTCACCATAGGCAAAGTCGGCAAAGTCCGTCGTCGGCGCCTTGGAGTCCAACCGCAACGGATTCTTACCCTGCTCTGCCAGTCGCGGATCAAAACGGTACAGCGGCCAATGACCGCATGAGACGGCCTTTTTCTGTTCCTCGTATCCCTTGGCCATATTAATACCATGGGCGATACAATGCGTGTAGGACAGGATCAGCGACGGGCCGTCATAGCTTTCGGCCTCGGCAAATGCCTTAACCGCTTGGTTCGGGTTGGCGCCGATAGCGATTTGGGCGATATAAATCCTGCCATAACTCATCGCAATCAGGCCCATATCTTTCTTTGGCATTTTTTTGCCAGCCGCAGCAAACTGTGCAACAGCCGCTCGTGGAGTAGCTTTGGACATCTGCCCACCTGTATTCGAATAGACTTCCGTATCCAACACCAGCACATTGACATTTTCGCCGCTGGCCAAAACATGATCCAATCCACCAAAACCAATATCATACGCCCAACCATCGCCACCGACAACCCAGACGCTCTTTTTGACAAGGTAATCGAGTACTGTCAGCAGTTGTTTGCATTCATCACAAGATGCCGCATTGCAGGCGGCTTTAAGCTTTTCAACACGCGCCCGTTGATCTTCGATACCGGCCTGTGTTGTTTGGTCGGCATTGTTAATCTCCTCTGCCAACTGCTTATCCACACAACCGGCCTCAGCGGCTTTGGCCACCAGTTCCAGTGCAAACGCACTGAACTTATTAACCGCCAGACGCATCCCCAATCCAAACTCCGCATTATCTTCAAACAAGCTGTTGCTCCAAGTCGGGCCGCGACCGTCAAACCGCCGGGCGTATGGCGTCGTCGGAAGATTGCCGCCGTAAATCGACGAGCAACCCGTCGCGTTGGCGATATACATCCGGTCGCCGAACATCTGGCTGATCAACTTGATGTTAGCCGTCTCGCCGCAACCGGCACATGCCCCGCTGAACTCAAACAGCGGCGGAACCATCTGGCTGCCCTTAATACTGGCCACCTTGAATTTACTCGGATCGGTATCCGGAATTGACAGGAAGTAGTCAAAGTTCGCCACTTCGGCATCCCGCAGCGGTTCCTGCATCGCCATATTGATGGCTTTGCGGTCCGGGTTTGTTTTGTTCTTAGCAGGACAATTGATCACACACGCCTGACAGCCGGTGCAATCTTCAGGAGCCACCTGAACGGTAAACTTCATACCCGCAAAATCCTTGCCCTTAGCATCAGCACTCTTGAAAGTTGTGGGAGCACCGTCCAATTTATCCAGCTCATACGCTTTGATACGAATGGCCGCATGGGGACATATCAACGAACACTGTCCACACTGAATACAAACCTCCGGATCCCATTCGGGAATGTACACGGCGATGTTGCGTTTTTCATACTTTGTCGTCGCCGTCGGGAACTTCCCGTCACACGGCATCTTGCTGACCGGCAGTTGATCGCCGCGACCGGCCATGATCTCAGCCGTAACATCCTTTACAAAGTCCGGTGCATCGTCCGGTACCATACTGTGCATGTGCAGTTTGCTGCTGGCTGCATCCGGCACGGAAACCTGACAAATCTTACTCAAGGCGGCGTCAACCGCATCGTTATTCATACTAACAATCTTGTCGCCTTTCTTACCGTAGCTCTTCTTGATGGCGCCCTTAATCGCGTCGATGGCGGTATCCAGTGCAATGACATTGCTGATCTTGAAGAACGCCGTCTGCATGATAACATTAATGCGAGCACCCAACCCCAATTCCTCGGCAATGCTGATCGCGTCAATGACATAGAATTTCAGCTTCTTTTCGATAATCTGCTGCTGCACTTCAATCGGCAGCGTATCCCACACTTCATCGGCCGTGTGCGAACTGGTCAACAGAAATGTGCCGCCGGGCTTGATATGGCAAAGCATGTCGTATTTCTCAAGGAAGCTCGGATTATGACACGCGAGGAAGTCGGCCTTTTTGACCAGATAGGGCTTGCGAATCATTTCCGGACCAAACCGAAGATGCGAAACTGTCATCGCACCGGCCTTCTTGGAATCGTACACAAAATAACCCTGTGCATAGTTGTCCGTTTCGCTGCCGATGATCTTGATGCTGTTTTTGTTGGCACCAACGGTACCGTCAGAGCCAAGACCGTAGAACATCGCGCTGAAGCACTGGGTGGGAATATCAAACGATTCATCCACCTCAAGACTGGTATTACAAACATCGTCAACAATACCGACGGTAAACTTGTTTTTGGGGTATTCATTGTCCAGGTTATCAAAGACGGCCTTGACCATCGCCGGCGAGAACTCCTTGGACCCCAGACCATATCGACCCCCGACACAAACAGGGTAGTCATGAAAATGCGTGGTCTTTTGGGCCATGGCCTCACCGATGGCCGTGCGAATATCCAGATACAGCGGCTCACCAATCGAGCCCGGTTCCTTGGTACGGTCCAATACGGCAATCTTCTTCGCTGTCGCCGGGATGGCTTCAATGAAGTGTTCCACACTAAACGGACGGTACAACCGAACGATCACGGCACCGATCTTTTCGCCTTGGCTGTTCAGATAGCTGGCGGTTTCGTGAATTGTGTCCGCACCGGAACCCATCATCACAATGACTTTTTCCGCATCCGGCGCACCGATATAATCAAACAGCTTATACTCACGCCCCACCACTTTCGCGAATTTTTCCATTGTTTCCTGAACGATTCCCGGTGTCGCATCGTAAAACTTGTTCACCGTTTCTCGACCCTGGAAGTACACATCCGGGTTCTGGGCAGTTCCGCTGATCATCGGACGATCCGGACTGAGCGCCCGGGCTTTATGAGCAGCGACCAGATCATCATCGATCACCGCACGCATATCGTCATAGCTCAACTCTTCAACCTTCTGGATTTCGTGGCTGGTACGAAAACCATCAAAGAAATGGATGAAAGGCACACGGGACGCCAGTGCGACCTGCTGAGAAATCAGCGCCATATCCATCACTTCCTGCACATTCGAGGAAGCCAGCATCCCAAACCCCGTTTGGCGACAGGCCATCACATCGGAGTGGTCACCAAAAATGCTCAACGCCTGACAGGCCAGTGAGCGGGCCGAAACATGAAACACCGTCGGGGACAATTCACCGGCGATTTTGTACATATTCGGGATCATCAAGAGCAGCCCTTGCGAGGCCGTAAATGTCGTGGTCAATGCCCCCGCCGCCAGTGAGCCATGCACCGCCCCGGCCGCGCCGCCTTCAGACTGCATTTCCGTAACCGAAGGGATCGTACCCCAGATATTCGGTAGATTCGCCGCACTCTTGGCATCGGCCATCTCGCCCATCGACGAACTAGGCGTGATTGGGTAGATCGCAATAACCTCATTGGTGGCATGGGCCACATGGGCCGCCGCCGTATTTCCGTCAATTGTTACCGTTTTTCGTTTCATAAAACTCTCCGTGTGTTTGAAAATAGATAAATAAAGGCCCAAAACACGAGCCTCCATGATTTTATCACAAGATACAGACTATTTTTATACCATGCTCTCTAATAACAGGCAAACCTTTTTGCCGGAAAAACATCAAAAGAAACTGCATTTCAAGCCCCTTCTCTCTGATACATAAGTGAACCACTTTTGTCCGGGAATGGAGCTGAAAACTCAACAGCGACATCACTGATGAGACAAGTACAAAAAAAGACCGCCCATGGCGTAGAAGGAGGAGGAAGTCAGTGCGACTTCCAGGCTATCACCACAGGCGGCAGAAGGAGCTAAAACGGTAGGATACTGATTAACACAATTCGTGTCAACCCCTCCATCCAAAAAAAAACACCCCCCAACACTAACCACCGAAGAAATCATATCTTAGCGAATTTAGAAAAATAACCACCAGGCCCAAAAAGTTATTTATTCGCCAATTTTCAACCTCAGAGATATCACTTTAGTCTTCATTTGGCGTTGCCCCCTCCTCTTGGACACGGGGAGAACCTTGAAGTTTTACGCTTATACAACTCTATTATACCCGAATCCTGCCGGCGTAGCGCAGACAAAGTTAGCACACATGCCGCGACCAAGCGTCGTAATCTACGGAGTTTTCTCCCCTCCAGTGAAGGGGTTGTCAAGTCCCCCCCCCCCCGGGGATAACC
>JAGGWF010000131.1 GCA_021157685.1 Planctomycetota bacterium
CGCAAGATCAAAGAATACGGGCTGTAGTGAAACCCACGGCCAAGCACAGCTTGACCGTGCCACCCCTCAGGGATACAATGTCACCCCGGCCACCCGTCGGGATGCAGGGGACTTTTTCAACACCCCCACTGTCCCTATTATTCTGTGAGTTGAACTAAATTAGCATTTTGATTAAGTATGAGCCAATCAAAAAATAACGCCTGATTTTATACCTTTAGTATTTCACAAGACCGCAGTTGGTCGGTAGAATAGGTGAAAGTATATTGCCTCTTTATTACGGAAAAATTGACATGCAAAACCAAAAAAAATAAACAAGACGCAGAATACGGGAATTTCAAGATATATTTGGACCACACGCGATTACCATTATTCTATAAAGAAAAGGAAAGTTAGCATTGAATAGAAAAATAATAACGTTTGTTTGTATTGTAATCTATTCAGGTTTTTTTGTCTGCCAAATATTCGCACAGCAGGAAACAAAAAAGCTGTTTCCCTTGGCATTACATTTTCCGAATCGATTACATACGTTCGTATGGCGGAATTGGGAATCGGTCTCGGTTGATACAATGGCAAAGGTGTTGGGTACTTCTCCACAGGCGATTCAGGAAATAGGGCGGGCAATGGGTTTACCGGAACAACAAGCCATTTCTGATCAGTTTCTAAAACGGGGGTATATTTCACTAATTCGGAGGAACTGGCATCTTATTTCGCAGGAGCAGATGCTGCAACTTCTTGGTTGGCCGGAAGAGAAGTTGGCATTTACGCTTCGTGAGGATGATTTTCTTTCGGTCAAGCTGGGTGGAGAATGCAGTGGTACTAAACTGTTGGAATATGCTCCACCTACTGATGCGGTGAAAGATAGGTGTAAGCAAATCAAGCAAGTGGTGGAAAAGTATTTCGGAAACGAGATAGCCCAACCACCTGGGGAAAAACCTTTCCAATTTATTGAGGAACTCTCAACAACTATTGGTAGTAAAAAAGTTGTAAAACCACAGTTAATTAAGGATGACAAGATTCGTTTTATTTATTCATTTTTCGGGTCCTTTGGTGATCCATTGCAGCACCCAGAGTTGAACCCATATCCGGAAGGGGTGCTGGAACGCCTCAATCAGGTTGGAGTTAATGGAGTTTGGATGCATGTGGTTCTTCGCCAATTAGCTCCAGATCCGATCTTTGGTGAATTTGGTCAGGGCCATGAAAAACGATTGGCTACTTTGAGGAATATGGTAAAGCAGGCGGATCGTTATGGGATTAAGATTTATCTATATATTAATGAGCCGCGAGCCATGCCGCTGACTTTTTTTGAGAAGAATAATCGCCAAGAACTCAAAGGGGTGCAGGAAGGTTCTTGCGCATCTCTTTGTACGTCCACACCTTTGATACGTCAGTACGTCAAAGATTCGCTTACTTATGTATTTAAGAATGTGCCCGGTCTGGGAGGTGTGTTTACTATAACCGCATCGGAAAACCTTACTAATTGCTGGTGCCATTTTGGCGGAGCCAACTGCCCTCGTTGCTCTCATCGTTCCCCTTCAGAAGTCATAGCGGAGATCAATACCACAATTGCTGAAGGTGTCTGGGCAGGCAATCCTGATGCTAAAGTTATTTTCTGGGATTGGGGTTGGCAAAATGATTGGGTAGAATCGCTGGTCAACCAACTGCCTCAAAAAGGTTATCTGATGAGTGTCAGTGAATGGGATCTGGTTGTTGAGCATAGCGGGATCAAGAGTAACATCGGTGAGTACAGTATTAGTGCGGTCGGACCCGGTCCTCGTGCCAGGCGTCACTGGGATATCGCTAAAAAGCATGGCATGAAGATAATTGCTAAAGTTGCCTTCAACAATACCTGGGAACTTTCTGCAGTCCCATTCGTTCCCGTAATGAACCTCATTGGTGAGCATTGCAGCAACTTGACTCAAGTCGGTATCGATGGTTATATGCTTAGTTGGTCTCTGGGGGGATCTCCGTCTCCAAATCTTCAGATTGCTCATGAGTTTAGCATCGATTCTAACATTTCCATCGAGCAAGCCCTGAGAAATGTCGCTCAGAGCAACTATGGAGTGGATGCTGTTCCGGACATTCTTCACGCATGGTCCCATTTCAGCACTGCCTTTAGGGAACATCCATATGTGGGTTTGTATTCAGCACCATATCAGAATGGGCCAGCCAATCTTCTTTATCCGGTGTCTACTGGTCGGAGTGCTACTATGGTTGGTTTTCCGTTTGATGATGTGGATTCTTGGCGAGGGCATTTTCCAGCGGATATCTATGCTAATCAGTTTGAAAAGATAGCCAAACTGTGGAAACCGGGGCTGATCGATTTTAAAAAAGCCTTAAACAAAGAAACTGATCCACTTTATCGAGTTCGTTTACAAAAAGACTTTGGTATTGCTAAAACATGCTACCTATATTTCAAGAGTGTCTCCAATCAAACTCGTTTTATTACTTCACGTAATGCTCTGGCATCTGAGGCCGATGAGATTAAAGATAGCGATCAACATCTGGAAACTATCAGAGCAACTGCTATGGGAGAAATAGAAATTGCTAGGCAACTTTTTTATTTAGTCCGTAGCGATTCCCGTATTGGTTTTGAAGCGTCAAACCATTACTATTACTTTCCCTTGGATTTAGTCGAAAAGGTAATAAACTGCGAGTACATCCTTCATGATTGGCTTCCTCAACAAGAGAAAAAAACAAACCATTGTGAAATCGGAACTTTTTCAACGCTCCCACTGTCCCTATTATTCCATTATTCATTATTCGTATGAAGCGGCAAAGTCTTCTTTAGCCTGCAAGCAGGAAATAATGGAGACACTTAAAAAACATGGTGGGCACTATTGAACATGCTGGATGTCATCAGGTTAGCACAAGGATAAAAAATCATCAGTAAAGAATACTACCCTTTTTCTAATTCCCAATGGTCTTTTTCGTCCAGTCGGTAAAGGCCAAATGTCCCGGAGAGAATCCGCCCTTCAAAAACAACCGCCAGTGAGATTTCTGTTTGCTCTATGATTTGATAGAGGCCGCAATCAGCGATTTTAACCTGTCCTTTGCCGTTTTGGACGGGGCCGTCGTAGGTTAGGAATCGCAGGGGGTGGTCGTGGATGTGTTCGGCGGGGACCGGCTCATCGCCAATCTCGGCGGGGGGGGTATTCAGCCGCCATGTCCAGAGCGTATCATCCATTTCCAGCATCAGATCCCAGTGCACACCGTCCGGGGTGGTGTGTTGCTGAATGACAAATTGTTTTTTGGGAATGTGGGTCATTTTCCAAAGGGTCTTTTTTGAAGTCCTTTACAGTAAAGTGGTTATGTCAACCTTTCCGGGTCAGCCATTTTTTTCTTTTGACAACCGATTATCTCTCATATAAAGTCCCTATCGGATACACCGTGCTTGATGATTGAAAAAAAGGAAATTTTCAATTGTGATCGGCATAATAATAGCTATCTAATCGGAGATCAAAATGCGAAAATTATTAATCTGGGCCTCTGTTTTTTGTGGATCGAGCTTGTCGGCGAGTTTATCAGTCTATGATTTGAAATGTGAGTACAAAGAGAATCCTGTTGGCATTGATACAACTCTGCCGCGGGTGAGTTGGAAGGTGAAGAGTGGCGGACGCTCCGTTACTCAGGCAGCATACCAAATTCGAGCCGCCAATTCCATTAAAGACTTAGCGGACACGAAAACGCTTTTGTGGGATAGCGGTAAAGTTTTATCAGATCAGTCGATTCATATTCCTTACTCCGGCCCGGCACTAGAATCACGCCAGAGGGTTTATTGGCAGGTGCGAATATGGGACAATCTAGGGAAATCCTGCCAGTGGAGTCTGCCTGTTTTTTGGGAAATGGGCCTGCTGGAGCCGTCTGATTGGCAAGCGGAATGGATTGAGCCGGATAGGGTTGAAGACCCAAATATTTCAAATCCGTGCCCATTTTTACGGAAAGAGTTTTCACTCGATAAAGAGATAATCTCGGCCAGGGCCTATGTGACCAGCCATGGACTCTATCAGATGGAGATCAATGGGCAGGTGGTTGGTGAGGATCTCTTTACCCCTGGCTGGACTTCATACCAGAAAAGATTACAGTATCAGGTCTATGATGTGACCGATTTGCTTAAAAAGAACGCGAATTGTGTGGGTGTTGTTTTGGGTGACGGTTGGTATCGGGGTTTTCTTGTCTGGCGTGAACATCGTAATACCTACGGGAAAGATCTTGCCTTGCTGGCTGAGATTGAAGTGATATATAAAGATGGAACCCAAGCGATCATTGGTACAGATTCAAGCTGGAAAGCTTCAACGGGACCCATTTTGAAATCTGACATCTACAACGGTGAAGTCTATGATTCGCGTTTGGAGATGACGGGCTGGTCAGAATCCGGATTCGATGACTCCGCGTGGGCTGAAGTTTCAGTGAAGAACCATTCCAAAGATATCCTCGTTGCCTCAGCGGGTGTGCCTGTCAGACGAATTGAAGAAATAAAACCCATAAAATTGCTGAAGGCTCCAAATGGACAAGATATTATCGATTTGGGCCAGAATATGGTCGGTTGGTTGCGATTTAAAGTAGAAGGCCCTGCGGGCACTCGTATTAAACTCCAGCATGCCGAAGTACTTGATGCTCAAGGTAACTTATATACAGACAATCTGCGAGATGCCGAACAAACAATAGAATACATCGTGAAGGGTTCAGGGAAGGAAGTTTTTGAGCCCCATTTCACCTTCCAGGGCTTTCGTTATGTTTCCGTACAAGGTTGGCCGCAGGAGATCTCACTGGATGATTTTACCGGGGTCGTCATTCATTCTGATATAGAGCCGACCGGAACATTCGAGTGTTCGAATCCAGCGATCAATCAGCTGCAGCATAATATTCAGTGGGGCCAAAAGGGCAATTTCCTGGATGTTCCGACCGATTGTCCGCAGCGTGATGAAAGACTTGGCTGGACAGGTGATGCTCAGGTTTTTGCACCCGCGGCATGTTTTAATTTCGATGTAGCGGCTTTCTATACGAAATGGCTTGCAGATCTCGCTGCAGATCAAAAGCCCAATGGAGCGGTTCCCCATGTGATCCCGGATGTTCTTTCAGAGTCGGCATCCGCAGGATGGGCTGATTCGGCTACGATTGTTCCTTGGGTGATGTATTTATACTATGGAGATACCGGGATCCTGGAACAGCAGTATGGGAGTATGAAGGCCTGGGTTGACTACATGACCCAGCGAGCCGGAGACAATTTTTTATGGGATAACGACTTCACTTTCGGTGACTGGCTGGCCTACAGTTCAAATAGGTCTGACTATCCGGGCGCGACCACAAAAAAAACCCTCGTTTCTCAGGCCTATTTTGCCAGAAGCACAGAGATTTTACGGCAAACGGCGAAAATTCTCGGCAAAACTAAAGATGCCCGCCGGTATTCAGAATTGCTTAAAAATATCAAACAGGCATTTAAAAAAGAATTTGTGACGGCCAATGGTTGCCTTGTCAGTCATACTCAGACGGCCTATTCCCTGGCACTGGAATTTGGGTTATTAGATGCTGACTTAAGGGATGGTGCTGCTAAGCGTCTGGCCGGAGATGTTAATAAGTTCAAGCACATAACGACAGGTTTTTTAGGCACTCCTTTAATATGTCATGTACTGAGCGACTATGGTTATCTGGATGAAGCTTATTTGTTGCTCAATCGCAGGGAGTATCCCTCATGGCTTTACCCAATCGTTGCTAAGGGGGCTACGACAATCTGGGAAAGGTGGGATGGAATAAAGCCGGATGGTAGTTTTCAGGATGCAGGCATGAATTCTTTTAATCACTACGCCTACGGTGCCATCGGTGATTGGCTTTACGGTGTTGTCGCCGGAGTTAAGATTGATGAAAGGGCTCCGGGGTACAAACATATTATTATTGATCCCCATCCAGGCGGAGGTCTCAGTTATGCCAAGATATCTCTGGAATCCATGTACGGAACGATCCAGTCGGGCTGGGAAATAAAAGGTGACAGCATAACACTAACAGTCGAAATCCCCCCCAACACCACAGCGACATTGAAGTTGCCCGTTGAGGAGTCTTCGAAAATAACTGAAAGCGATGCGTCTCTGGATAAGACCAATGGTATCCTGTCCGTTAAACAGCGACAGCAAAAGGTTATTGTTCGTATTGGCTCCGGTCGTTACGAATTTAAGTATCCAAAGTAGAGAAATAAGAAATACAGAACTGCCGCCCATCAATGAACAGGCGGCAGTTCCTGTTTTTTATCAACTAATAAAGCCAGTTGTCGGTAAGGGTTATTAAGTCAGAGAGGTCGACAGTCCCGCTCTGGTCTAAATTTCCAGTATTTTTTGTAAATATTTTTCATCCCATCCGGCTTTGTGTTGTTTTATTTTGATGCCGCACTTAGCTGTCTTTTCTTGTTTTAGCAGATTTAACGCTAAAGGGGGTATCTCCTTTTCTTTTATTTCAATATTGATGGCATGCAAACAGGATATTCCTTCGCGTTAGACCTTGAAAATAAGGGTTTCGCCGGGTTGGCTTCGCAGAAATCCCTTGACAGATGCCTGGCTTGGCCGGTATCATACAAACTTATATGGAATCATTATTTAAGGAGTATCTTGGTGGGTCGAAGAAATCATAAGTCTATTATCTGCATCTTGTTACTTGGGTTATGGGTAGAACTGTCCTGTCTGTGGATTTCCGGTTGTAGCGACAATCCCGAGGCAAAAGCAGCTAAAGAGGTGCGAAATCAGACGGCCGAAGTGGTTCAGGCATCGGTTACGAAAAAAGATTATGATGCTGCTCAGCTAAAAGTGATGGCGTTGCTGGAGGACAATCGGCCTCAGGGGCTGACGAAGGATGCAGCGTTGCTGGCCAGCGGAAATCTTGCTTTGGTAAAGGGCCAACAGAAGCAGATGGATTTGGGCCCGAAGATATTGCAGCTCCGCACAAGTACGAATAAACTGGAAAAAATCCTGAGAAGTTCCGAGAAACTCCTGATCGAAAAGGAGCGGATCGAGATGCTTTTGGCTGTGGAAAATCGAGAGGTTGTCGAACTGCAGAGTTTATTCGACGGCGAAGGTCTGGATAAGCAATTGGGGGAGGTTGACGCACAGAGGCAACAGTTACTATCGAAAAAAGCGTCAATGCAGGCCGATAGAGAGCGAGTCCAAGCGGTTTTAGATGAGCATCAGAGTAATGCTGATGTGCTGATGCGTCAGGCCGAATTAGAAAAATCTGCCAATCGCCTTGATCTTGAAAAGCAGGCGTTCGCTATTTTACAGCAGCGAAAGGAGCATTATATCAAGGCACAGGCGCTGGAAAATGAGATGGGCGTCTTGGACGGTGAAATAGCCCTGATTCAGATACGCTTCGATGGATTGACTCAGAATATTCAGGAAGTTCAGCAACGGATGGAGGTCATTGGCGCCTCGCCATCGCGGACGGCGATTAAGCAGCAGGTGCGTGAAATAGAAGATGCTGTCAGGGCTAATCAAAATAGTCTTACTGCCACTTCTAAAGAAATTTCAACGGCATTTGCGGCATACCGTAAGGACTCTGAAGAGGTTTGTGCTGTGTATGAGGAAGCGATTTCCGAATTTGAAAAAATCCGATCGGGCGATGCGTCGTTTGAGGCAACTGTTCGTTTTGCCGATAGTGCCTACCATGCCGCGATGTCTTGTTCGATGCTCCTAAAAAACAAGAAAGATATGTCGGGACGATGGCAGGATTTGCTGGATAC
>JAGGWF010000051.1 GCA_021157685.1 Planctomycetota bacterium
GCCAAGACCTGTTCTTTGGTCTTGAGTTTATTTAAGTGGTTTTGGGACAGGTAGTCGGCATGTAAAACATTGAAACTTTTTCCCGAATTCATGGACCCGGAACTGATCAGACCGTACAGATTGGAAACAAAACCGTCGGTACTCAGCATTGGTATCTTAGGTTGGCTCACCACCACTGCCTCTGAAGGATCGAACCGACTGTAGAACAGTTTTCCCTGCATTGGAAACAACCCCAGAGCAACCAAAAGATTGCCCGAAACGATCACTCCGGTTAAAAGTCCACAGGGCAAAGCTGTTGACAGTTTCACTGTATTGCCAAGGTCAATATCGACTCCAATCAAAAGATCAGAAACCAAACGCAATACAGCGAAAGAAACTATGAAAACAGCTAGGAAGCAAGCAAATTGGGCCCATTGCAAGGCATAGCCGCGTGAAATGAGAAACTCGGCGACCCATTCGTAGTAACTAAAGGTAATGATCGTTGTCAAAATAGCCGACCACAGCATCATCACTGACTGCATCACAGAACATTTCAGATAGAAAAATGCCAGGGTCAACAACAGAACTAAAATAACGATCACCAGTGCCATATGCTTAACTCCAGTTCTAAATAGATCTTCTTCTTTTAAGATTTTTTTGAAAAGCTGCGTATCACTTCATTAATTGAGGTCGTTCCCGCAGCTACCTGCTTGATCGCCTGTTCCTGTACATACAGCATTCCTGAACGCCGAAAGGCCGAAGTGACTTCTTTAACGGATGTTGCCTTTCGGATGACTTCCCTCAGTTTGTCATCAATCCGGATGGTTTCAAACAAGCCAATTCGCCCAAAGAAACCCGTCCCTTGACATTTTTCACAAACGATGGGCTTGCCATGTTTGTCATATTCAATTTCACCGGGACGATAGAATGTGCTGGCTTCTTCGGGGGAGATATTGAATTTCTTAAACAGTGCCGGGTTAGGTTGATAGGGCTGGCGACAATCCTCGCATAATTTTCGCACCAGTCGCTGGTTGATGACAGCCATTAATGTGTCGGCAACCAAGTTTTTATCCCCTACTAATTTCAACCATTTTTCTATGGCTTCATTAACGCTGGCGGCTTCCAGGACGACATAAACGGCCCGGTCGTCTTTGGCGCCCGCACTGGCAAGCTGGGCGGTTTGAGCATCTTCACAAATGCCTACGCCGACAATCTCCGGTCCTTTTCGGAAAACACTCTGCAGGCGACGGGCAAATGTAGTTGTTCCGGTATCGGTCATGCTATAGGTGAACTGTGTTATATTTTGCAGTTCAGCCGAAATTTGTTTTTCCAGCGTGTTAATATTGTTTAAAAACGGATCATGATTACCCAACAGGGTATAAAATGTGCTGGTCAAACCACTTTTTTTCAAACCGGAAATGAGGACGATGCCGCTTTTGATGTCGCGCAGGCTTTGGATGGATTCAACTTGGTTTTCATTCAAGTCGAGGTCATCAATTTTTCGGGAGACGATTGCGGAGACCCGTTCAATCCTGATTTGCTCGCCCGCCGTGGAGCCGGATGTACCGACTGCCCAGACCGTTCGCTCGCCTTCCTGAAGAATGGCTGTAAATCGCCCCTTTTGCGGTTTTCTTTTTTCCTCTACTTCTAAATTCGCCAACTGCTTTATATAATGCGTGAAGTTGTCCACATCTTCATACGGTTTCGGGTCCTGCTTAGAGGCCGTTCCATCAATCTCGTAAACAACGGCATACTCTTCTTTTTGCGGAACCAGGCGAATCGCATCCGCTCGGTTCCAGACCGCATCGTCAATCAAGTCACATGTGACAATGAAGCCCTCCAACTCTCTGCTTTTAGGTTCCGGCAGCGGAACTTCGTTATCATTGCTGGTAATAAAAGAGATGCCGTGGCTGGCTTTTTCGATCTTGCTGTGTGGATTGATGAGCAGTCCGCGCAGGTGCTCAGCGGATAGGATTTTTTCAAACTCCGCCACCCGAGAATTGCGATGCGTCACATAAGCCATTGTGACGCCGCCAACGATAATGAGGTAAAGCAACAAGCCAATGAAAAATACCGGAACAATCAGCCAAAGCAACAACGATACGATGCCACTGAGCATTATCGCCAAGGTCCATGTAAAGACATTTGTCCGAACGGCCTGCGTATCGGTGAATACCCAACGAATCAGCGGCGCCCAGCCGAAAAGAGCGAGGATAAAAAGAAACAATTTCCACAATGAAATATACCCACCGTATTCCACAGCAGCGATCAAGTCACTCGGCATTCACATTCTCCCTAATCTTGTCTTCAGGATGGCTGATCATAAAATCCCACTCGCTGAGGAACGAATCCCCTTTAAGGCCATTTTTAATTCTTCAACATTCGGAGCGTATTTCAGCGCGACTTTCAAGTCGATATATTCTTCCTCGACGAGCTTGTGCAGACTATCGATAAAGTCCTGCATCCCCTCGTGTTGTCCGGCCCGAATGGCCGCCGGGATATCCGCTTCCCGTTCCTCGCTGATGAGCTTTCGGATGATCGGCGTATTAATCATGATCTCAAGGGCTGGCAGACGCAGCACATCCGGCCGAATACCCGGTAGTAGATTTTGGCTGATAACCGCACGAATCGTCATCGCAAAGGTTTGCCGCGTGAGTTCGCGTTCTTCCTGCGGGAACATATCGAGAATTCGCTGGATCGTCTGAGCACAGTTATTTGAGTGCAGTGTTCCAAAGACCAGGTGACCAGTTTCAGCCGCTTTCATCGCCGCTGTCAAGGTTTCGTGGTCACGAATTTCACCCACCAGCACCACATCCGGATCCTGACGCATCAGGGAACGCAACGCACTTTCAAAATCAGGTACATCAATGCCAATTTCTCGCTGAGAAACAATTGCTTTTTTGTCCACATGTAAAAATTCAATGGGGTCTTCAATCGTTATAATATGGCAGGCATGGTTGCGGTTAATATGATCGATCATCGAGGCAATCGTGGTACTTTTCCCCGATCCCGTCGGTCCGGTTACCAGAATCAACCCGTCATGGGCCTCTGCGATCTTCTCGACAATGGGAGGCACATGGAGTGATTCGAACGGCGGAATGACCCCACTGATCCGGCGGGCCGCCATACTGACATAACTGCGCTGACGAAAAACATTAATACGAAAACGATCCATCTCGCCAACCTGATACGCAAAATCCAGCGCCCTATTCTCCAGGAAGAACTTCTTTTGCTCATCACTCATGATCTCGAAAACAAGATTTTCGATCTTTTCTTCCGTTAATGGTTCGCCGGTCGTGCTTTTGAGCTTGCTGTTGATTCGTATTTTGGGAGGCAACCCTACCTTCAGATGCAGATCGCTGGCATCGGATTTGATGACGGCCCGAAATAGCTTTTCAATCTCAGGCGGCTTTTTCGTTTCAACCGCAACATTGGTACTCGGTGGTTGGTCCTGCATAAAAAACTCCCATTCTCATAATAGCATAACACCCCTAAATAACGGGGGAATACTCACACCCTTTTGTGAAATCATCTTTAATAGATTAGAATCCGGCATTATAGCAAACCGGATTACAATTTGTCAATGTTAAGATAGGTTCTAAAGAAAAACCTGTTATCCGGCAGATACAGAGCAGCAGCTTTGTGTCTCATCGTTGTCTGTTATGTCATCAGCAGCGTTAACATCAAGTAGATCGCAACGCTGATTGAGTCGTTGGCGGTCGTTACCAGCGGCCCGGCACTAATCGCCGGGTCGAGGCCGATATTCCGGAACAAAAATGGCAAGGAAAGGCCCAACGATGTGGAAATCATAATGGCCGAAAACATCGCGATCCCAAACGCGACGGCCAGACGAATTTGGTCTCTGGACGCCAACAGGGCGACCGTCTGGCTTTCTTGCTGCTGAACCATTACCACCGCCCGTTCAGCCGGAACTGCTGTTGAGGGCACATCAGAATCCGTCCCAATCTGATTATTAGCGAAAAAAGATGGCAACAATGAGCAAATCCCGCCGCCGATGACGCCGCAGCAAAGAGCAACCAAAAGTGCGATTCTGACCTCACGCATAAATACCTGGCTCATTTTCAGGGCCGCCAAGTCGCCCGTCGCAAGCCCGCAAACAACGATTGCGGAGGTCTGAAGTCCGGCATTACCGCTGATTGCGGCAATCATCGGTGAAAAAAGCACCGCAACCAGAAAAACATGATCCAAGCCTTCTGAAAAAAACCATCCCCGAAATAAAAACCCAAGAAGTGCTGTTACTGCCGTTCCGGCCAGACAGGGCAGCAGCCAGGTCATGCGAACGCGGGCGGCATTGAACACCGAAAAAGTTTCCAGTTCCGCCGCATCGGTACCTGCCATGACGAGCATATCCTCGGCGGCCTCTTCTTCGGCTACCTCAATGACACGGTCTGCCGTAATGCGCCCGACGAGTTTTTGCTGGCTGTCCAGTACGGGGGAAACTATTAAGTCGTTTTTTTTAAATAAGTTACGGACTTCTTCCTGGTCGGCGTCAACATTAACAAAGAGGGCATCAGTATCAATAAGGGTGCAAATACGGGTATCAGCAGGACAGGTAATCAAGAGGCGAATTCGAACATCACCAAGAAACCGCTCATTTTTATCCACAACAAAGACGCTGTAAAAGTCCTCGTCAACCTCCGCATCGCGAATGCGTTGGACGACCTCGCTCACAGAGACATCCTCCTCCACCGAAAGCACCGTTGGGTCCATAATGCCGCCGGCGGAGTCCTCCGAATAGACCATCAGTTCCTTGATCTGTTCGGCATCTTCGGAATCCAACCCTTCCAGGACCTCCTGGCTTTCCTCCTTGTCCAGTTCGGCCAGCACATCCGCCGCGTCATCCGGGTCAAGCTCGCTGATTAAATCGACAAGCTCATCGTCGGCGAACAGATCAAAAAGCTCTGACCGGGTCGCCTCGTCCACCTTCTCGAAAACCTCGGCGGCCTCCGATTTATCCAGAGAATCGAAGATTTGACGGCATTCTTTGGGATCAAAAAGCTCCACTATCTCGGCAATATCGCTTGTGCGATGCTGCCGCAGCAGTTCACCGAGACGCTCGGTGTCCTTAGCGGCAAGAAGCTGCTTGATCTGTTTCAACAGGATTTTTTGTTCATCGGCCACAGAACACCCGAATCCATTCTTCTAAAATCTGCCATTGACGCTATTTGATTTGGAATAGCAAAAAGACTGCACAAGCCACATCAGGCAACAAGAAACTGCTTTACCCGGCAGCTGATTTGTTGTAAAATGTACCGTACTATAAAAACATTTGGTAATCATAACAAGGGGATTTTCTCATGAAAACTCGATTTGTCTTCTATTTAATGTTGGTTGTACTGGCAGTTTCGGCGGTTGCTGTGGGGTATCCGGAGCCCAAAGTTGTTCAAAAAGTCAGCCAGTGGACATTGGATGTCAATTATTCCGCGCCGCAGAAGATTACACTACAACTATCAAACCAGAAAAAGCCACAGCGGTTTTGGTACATTATCCTGAGTGTAACGAATGAAACCTCGCTTGACGAGGTGGAGTTCTATCCCCTGTGCCGCTTGATTACGGATACATTTCAGGTGATCCCTGCGGACAAACAGGTTCCCGTTTCGGTTTTTAATGCGGTTAAACAAAAACATCAGGGGAGTTACCCGTTTTTGGAGTCGCTGGATTTTAAGGATCATCGCGTTTCCCGCGGCGAGGATAACACGCGCGATTTCGCCATTATCTGGCCCGACTTTGACCCCAAGGCCAGACAGATCAGCTTATTTGCCGGCGGCCTGAGCAATGAGACCGCTGTCGTGGAACACCCCGAACTCAAAGACGAGGACGGCCATCCGAAAAAAATCTTCCTGCAAAAAACCCTGCAACTCAAATATGCCATAGCCGGCGATGAAAAACTCCGCAACACCGTAACAATGAAAGAAATCAGACAAACCTGGGTCATGCGATAAGGTGAAAATGATGATGATTCCCAAAGCTACCGCTTGACGGTAGCTTTTTTTAGGTCCGCACAGGTACAATCTTTTTACAGCGTGGGCATTTTACTTTGTCGGCTTTGAACTCCGGTGGGATTTTCATTTTCAGGCCGCAGCCGCTACAGGTTAGGAAGGCGAAGGCGCTGACGGTTCGCATCAGGTCGCCGATCTGGCGGGCCTGCTGTTTTGCGGTGCGGGTTGATTTGGACTCCGCTGACGCTTCGCGGATTGATACATCTTCTGATTTCAATGCCGATGCCGGCACCAGCGCCGCCCGCTTGGTGACTGCTTCATAGGATTGTTCATAATCGACATACGCAGCCCCATGACTCATATTTCGCAGAATCCGAACGCGTTCTTCAATCGGCGGATGCGTGCTGTATAGATTCATCGCCTTTTTGCCGCGGAAGGGATTGGCGATATACATCGGCGCGGTGACCTTGTTGGCCGATTCCATGTTGATATTTGTACCCGCGATCTTTTCCAGTGCGCCAGCCAGTCCCTCCGGATAGCGCGTCAGCCGCACACCGCCAGCATCGGCCAGATACTCCCGCTTTCGCGACAGGGCAAAATATAGGAGTTGTGCCATGATTGGGGCCAATATGGCAAACAAAATCGCCACCACGATCATAATCAGTTGCGCACCGCCCTGATTGGACGAGTTGGACGAATACCGCCGGCGGGAACCGAGCGAACTGTAAAACATCCCCCGCAGAAATATCTGGCTGATGAGTACGATGCTACCGAGCATCACTCCGGCCAGTGTAACAAACAGAATGTCCCGATGGAGGATGTGGCTCATCTCGTGTGCGATGACCCCTTGCAGTTCGTCCCGATTCAGCTTGGCCAGCAGTCCCGCCGTTACCGCTACTGAGGCGTTTTCCGGACTGCGGCCGGTCGCAAAGGCGTTCGGGGCCGGGTCATTGATGATATAAATCTTCGGCATTTTGGGTAGGTTTGCCGCAATGGTCATCTCTTCGACCACATTGAACAGCATCGGATGCAC
>JAGGWF010000036.1 GCA_021157685.1 Planctomycetota bacterium
CCGTTAATGCTAACGCCCAGCGAATTGGCTCCCTGCATCCGATGGAGTAATTCTGACGAAGCCAATAATGCCTTCGACGGAATACAACCGTAGTTCAGGCAGGTCCCACCCAAGTGATGTTTTTCGACAATCGCGGTTTTAGCCCCCATCGAAGCGGCCTTCAACGCCGTAATATACCCGCCGGGGCCGGCTCCGATGACTGCAATCTGATAATGTTCTGCCATGATTTTATTCCTCTAAAAAATTAAGAACCACGAATAGACTTAGGGCGGTCGAGCCGCAACCAAAATAACTTAACCACAGATTTCGCGGATTTACACAGATTTAAAAACTAAAAACTGAACCACTAAATGGACACGAATTGACACGAATAAAAGATAAAAAAAGATAGACGTTAGTCTTTCAGGAATTCGATATAATCTCTTATGAGATAACAGATTAAAAAGTTTACATTAAAAACCAAGCATAAAAAACAAGAAGCTGAAAGATTGTATTACGAATACACACTAATTATAAAAAGTGTTATTGTAGTGTATTCCGTAGTTTCTTTCTTCATCTTTTTTATTCGTGTTCATTCGTAGTTCTCCTACAAACTAAACCAACTGCTCCGGGGCTTCAAGAAGTTCTTTCAATGTTTTCAGGAACTGTGCGGCCACGACGCCGTCAATGACCCGATGGTCCACGCTCAGCGTTACCGTCATCAATCGAGTCGGCCGCATCGCTCCGTTTTCAACGATCACGCCTTCACGGATCGCACCCACGGCCAAAATCGCCGACTCCGGCGGGTTAATAATCGCCGAAAATTCTTCGACGCCAAACATCCCTAAATTGGTAATGGTAAAGACACCCTGGCCCATACCTTCGAGTTTGCCATTTCGAGCCGATTCAACAACCTCCCGCGTTCGAGCCGCCAATCGCTCCAGTTTCATCCGATCCGCGTCCAATACCACCGGCACGGTCAAGCCCTCGTCAGTTCCAACGGCAATGCCGATATTGGCGGATGGCTTCTCGATAATCTCAGTCCCGTTATACTGGCTTCTAAAGCCCGGATACTGACGAATCGCTTTGGCACAGGCCCGTGTTATAAAATCATTGACACTGCACTTGAACTGCTCTTTCGTTTTTCGATAGGTGCTAAACAACAGCCCCGCATCAATCGTTGTTTTCGCATAGAAATGCGGGACATTCTGTTTCGAGTACAGCAGATTATTGGCAATCGCCCGCCGCATCTTACTGAGTACATGAACCTGCGTTTCGGTCGGAATGACATCCGCTTTTTCCACATCAGATGAGAGAATACGCCCGCCCGGACCCGAACCGGCACCCATCGAGACCAAGTCAATTCCCTTATCTGCGGCCATCTTACGAGCCGCCGGAGACGCCTTTACGCAACCGATGACATCGGCACTTTCCACATCAGATGACAGAATTCGTCCGCCCGGACCGGAACCGGCACCCATCGAGGCCAGATCAACCCCCTTATTCGCCGCCGCCTTACGAGCCGCCGGAGACGCTTTCACCCGTCCCGATGCACTGACAGAAGCAGGGGTCTTTTGAACTGCCGGTGCGGCACTTTTAGCAACAGGTTTGGCTTCGGCCCTGGCAGCAACAGGAACCGATGCACCACTGGCAGAAGCAACATAAGCATCAATATCAATACTCTCTTCAGCCAGATAGGCCACAGGAACTTTCACTTCAACAATATCACCCTCGGCGGAAACGATTCTGGCAACTCGTCCGGCAACATCGGCCTCGACTTCCATCGTCGCCTTGTCGGTCTCGATCTCCATAATCACCTGACCGATCTCAATAACATCGCCCTCTTTAACTTTCCAAGACAAGATCGTCCCCTCTTCCATGCTCTGACCGGCCTGAGGCATTAAGATCGGAACCACCGCACCTTCGGGTATGGATACCGCCGGCTGGGTCGATGCTGCCGCCGCAGGAGCCGGAGCGGTTTTTGCCACGGGAGCCGCAATGCCTGCTCCGGCAAGGTAGGCATCCACATCCGCATCATTATCCGCGATAAACGCAACCGGAACTTTTACTTCAACAATATCACCCTCGGCAGAAACGATCCTGGCAACACGGCCGGCAATATCAGCTTCAACCTCCATCGTCGCCTTATCGGTCTCGATCTCCATAATCACCTGACCCACTGCGATTGAGTCGCCTTCTTTGACTTTCCAGGACAAAATGGTGCCTTCTTCCATGCTCTGACCCGCCTGGGGCATCAAAACCGGAATAACATTATCAGGATTACCTGTTGATTGTGTGGGTGCCATAACTTCTTCTTTCTGTGTTGATTGAACGGCTTGAACCTTAACAGCGGGCTTGGTTTTCGGTTTCGGTGAAGATTTTGGAGCAGCAGCGGCCTTTTTCGACTCCAATGTCGCAAGTGCCTTCGAATAATCGGCACCTTTTGAGCCGATTATTGCCAACGGGTCACCGGAACGCACAAATTGGCCCACATCCGCCAACACCTTCAGCAGCAGGCCACCAGCCGCTGATTCAAGCTGAATCCACTCGCCGGATGCCTCGATCTGAACCAGAAAATCCCCCTTATTAACAGCATCACCCGCGTTTTTATCCCAGGCCGTCACGACCCCTTCAGATGAAAATCGCCCCTTTTCAGGGTACCTTATTATATGCATACTAGTCTCCGAAAAAGCTATTTACTGTTTATATTTTCATAAATACACCAAATTATTTCAAAAATCAAGCATATTTTTGCAAATTTATATTGCTTTTTTGTTTTTTTATGATTAAATATAATCATCGTATCTTAGAATGAACGAAAAATAAGGTGACAAAAGTATGACTTCCACAATCCAGCAAAGACGCGAAGCAGTGATGAGCCATGTCTATCAGCTCGGACATGTATCCGTCCGGCAGCTTGCCGAGGACCTAGCCGTTTCCGAAGCGACCGTCCGGCGGGATCTGCATGGCCTGGCCACCGAGGGATTGCTGGAACTAACCCACGGCGGAGCTTCCGTCGTTCATACATCAGACTACTCATTTATCTCCAAGTCCATGCGAAATGTCAATGCCAAAAGAACCATCGCCCAATTGGCCTGCGAGTTAATTTCTGACAGCGAGCAGATATTTCTGGACTCCGGAACGACTTGTTTTGAAATGACGGCCTATTTGAGAAGCAAACGAGGCCTGTCTGTTATCGTCAATTCGATTCGCACCGCACAAGAGCTTCGTTCGCCCGGAGTCAGTATTCTGATATTGGGCGGCCAATATCGCCCCGAACGAATGGACACTGTCGGCCCCATCGCCTTTGAAGTTCTCGAACGATTCAGGGGATACCGAGCATTTCTCGGCGCCGACGGGCTGGGGATGGATTTCGGGCTGACATCAGTAGACATCGACAGCGCCAACATTTTCACCCAAGCCGCCCGAAACGCCAGGGAATGTATCCTGCTCGCCGA
The DNA here is from genome assembly GCA_021157685.1 of Planctomycetota bacterium. GTDB lineage: Bacteria > Planctomycetota > Phycisphaerae > Sedimentisphaerales > Anaerohalosphaeraceae > 4572-13. The sequence continues at coordinate 3,438 of JAGGWF010000036.1, forward strand.
CAGCAGCAAATTCAACAACCCGTCCCTGTACAAAATCACGGACTTCGGCCCCATTTCAACGGTCATTACCGATAAAGAACCGTCTCCGGAATGGGCCGAGTTCTTCAAAGATCAAAGCGTAACCGTTCGTTATCCAAAAGAAAAATCAGACAATACAATTTCACAGGAGTAAATCAAATGCCAAAATGTCAAATCGTCAATCCTGAAGAGGCCCGCAAAAGAGGGCAGATCGAATTTAAGCCGATTCCGGTTAACCAATACAACAAGTCTGTCAAGGACGAGATCAAACGCTACGGCAAAGACGATCTGGTTCGTATGCAGCGTGATATGATCGTCATCCGGACATTTGAAAACATGCTCAACGAAATCAAACTCCGCGGCGCCTTTATGGGCATCGAGTACATGCACAATGGGCCGGCTCACTTGTCCATCGGGCAGGAAGCCGCCGCTGTGGGGCAGGCCTATCATCTTGGCATCGATGACCATATCTACGGCAGCCACCGAAGCCACGGCGAGATTCTTGCCAAGAGCTTGTCAGCCATCGAAAAGCTCGATGACAAAACACTGATACAGGTCATGGAAAACTATTTTGGCGGCGAGTGCCTCAAGATCGTCGAAAAAGACGCCTCCGGCAGTGTCAAGGACCTGGCAACTGATTTCCTGATTTACGGAACGCTGGCCGAGATCTTCGGCAGAGAGCCCGGTTTGAACAAAGGTATGGGCGGGTCGATGCACGCCTTCTTCCCCCCCTTCGGCGTCTATCCCAATAATGCCATCGTCGGCGGCTCCAGTGATATCTCAGTCGGTGCAGCCCTCTACAAAAAAGTGAACAAAAAGCCCGGTATCGTCATCGGAAACATCGGCGACGCCTCCTCCTCCTGCGGCCCGGTCTGGGAAGGCCTGTGCTTTGCCACGATGGATCAGTTCAAAACACTCTGGGACGAAGCTCATCGCGGCGGACTGCCCCTGATCATTAACTTCTACAACAACTTCTACGGTATGGGCGGCCAGCCCGAAGGCGAAACGATGGGCTTTGGGATGCTGGCACGGCTCGGCGCCGGGATCAATCCCGAACAAATGCACGCCGAACGCGTCGATGGTTACAACCCGCTGGCCGTAGCTGATGCAATCGCTCGCAAAAAAGAAATACTGGAAAATGGCGACGGCCCGGTTCTGCTGGATACGATTACCTATCGCTACAGCGGCCACTCACCCTCAGACCAAAGCAGCTACCGCGAAAAATCCGAGATCGAAGCATGGCAGGAACATGACCCGACGGTTCATTTTGGAAACGAACTCGTCAAAGCCAAGATCTGTGATAACGCCAAGATTGAAGCCATCCTGAAAAATGCTGAGCAACTGATGGTCAAGGCCCTTACCAAAGCCGCCGATGTGTCAATTTCTCCCCGTGCGGACCTCTGGGTAGATAACAATCTTCTTGAACGGACAATGTTCTCCAACCAGAAGATCGAATCGATGGAACCGGATCGCAAGCCCGATGTGCTGATCCCAACAATCGAAGAAAACCCCCGCACAAAAGCATTGGCTTCTCGAAGTCGATCTGCTTATGATGAAAATGGTCAGCGACTTAAAGATACCCGCTGCATCGGTATCCGTGATGCCTTGTTTGAAGCGATTATTGACCAGTTTTATACCGACCCGACATTGATCGCTTACGGCGAAGAAAATCGTGACTGGGGCGGTCCATTCGCTGTCTATCGCGGCCTGACCGAAGCCCTGCCGTATCATCGCCTGTTCAACTCACCGATCGCCGAAGCTGCGATTGCCGGAACCGCCGTTGGTTATGCACTCGAAGGCGGACGGGCTCTGATCGAACTAATGTACTGCGACTTCCTTGGCCGTGCTGGCGACGAAGTCTTTAACCAGATGTGTAAATGGCAGTCCATGAGCGGCGGGTTGTTGAAGATGCCGCTGGTGATGCGTGTCTCCGTCGGCAGCAAATACGGCGCCCAGCACAGCCAGGACTGGACAGCTCTGTGTGCCCATATCCCGGGCTTAAAGATCGCCTTCCCGGCAACGCCCTATGACGCCAAGGGGCTGATGTACTCGGCCCTGACCGGAACCGATCCCGTCATCTTCTTTGAAAGCCAACGGCTCTACGGCATGGCCGAAGAATTCGTCGATGGCGGCGTTCCCAAGGATGCCTATGAAGTTCCGTTCGGCGAACCAGCTATCCGCAAAGAAGGAAAGGACCTAACGATCCTGACCATTGGCGCAACGCTGTACCGTGCCTTGGATGCCGCTAAGGAACTGGAAGAGAAATACGGCCTGAGCTGTGAAATCATCGACGCTCGCTCAATGGTACCGTTCAATTATGATAAGGTGCTGGAATCGGTCAAAAAGACCCGCAAGATCCTGCTGGCCTCAGATGCCTGTGAACGCGGCAGTTTCCTGCACACAATGGCCTCAACAATTAACACACTGGCCTTTGATGAACTGGATGCCCCGCCGGTCGTTCTCGGCGCCCGTAACTGGATCACCCCGCCGGATGAGATTGAAGCAACATTCTTCCCATATCCGTCCGATTTCCTGGACACGATCCACGAACATATCCTGCCGTTAAAAGGGTATCGTGCCAAGCGAAAATGTAATGGAGCTGAATTGATCCGAAGACACCAGCAAGGACTGTAAAACTTTTATTAATTGCAGCACACCAACTATTTCCAGCGGCTCAGACATTTCGTCTGGGCTGCTGTTTTCTATAGATAGACCCCATCGTAGAGGTTGAACAAAACACCCCAAAGAAAAACCTATTCAACCCCGCGTATGAACCGACCAAACAATTTCCGAAAACGCCTCAGATACTTTTTGTAACGCATCGCTCGCTCAAGCTGTCGGTAGCGGCCGCGATACGGCTGGCGTTTGGGACATTGGCCCAGAGATTCGGTCACCTGATCCCATTTTTCGAGCTTGTAATAAATCCATCCCGCACACAATTGCAGTTCGGGACGGGACGGCTCCAAAGCAATCGCCTGCTCGATACACTCGGCGGCCCCTTCGTAGTCTCCATGAATCGCCAAAGACATCCCCAGGCCAAAAAAGGACTCGCCATTGACATCCGCTTCATTGAGAGCCTGCATAAAGCAGTTGCTCGCATCGGTCAGGTCGCCGATCTTAAGAAACATCCACCCCATCGCCGTCAACACATCAGAATCCTCAAGACCCAATTGGAATTCATCCCGAAGCATCTCCCGGGTTTCGTGTTCGTCCCCGGCAGCAAAAGCAATCTCAGCCAGACGGAATCGTGGCCCGATCAGTTCTTCGTCAAATTTCATCGCGCTTAGATAACACCGAACGGCCTTCGTAACAATCTGGCGGGTACGATAGATTTCGCCCAAGTAGAAATGCGCCTGTGCGCATTGTGGGTCGTATTCCAGAGCACGGCTAAACTTTTCACGCGCCGAATCCAAATCGCCGCTTTCCAGCAAAAACAAACCAAAGTCGAGCAGCACATCCATTTCCAGCGGATTTCCGCGAAGCTCAATCAAAAACTCCTCTCGTGCGCGATCACCCTTGCCGCTGACCCAGCACACCTGAGCAAGCCGGTAATGAATCTGCGGATGGTCCGGGGCCAGCTCGGCGCACTTGTCCCAGCACCACAGCGCCCTATCGTACTCGCCCTGCGTAAACAGCGAATTACCGATATTGTAATAACACAACGGACAATCCGGCTTGATCTGCTGGGCCATATAGAACATCTGTTCGGCCCGATTGTATTGTTCCATCTCGGTATAAGCGATGATCCGGTTACAATAAGCCGGCTCAAATAGTGGGTCAACCCGCTCGATCTGTTCAAACATCGACAACGACAGATCGTATTGGGCGGTTCTCGTATAGTTCACACCCAGACAATTCATAATCTCGACATCGGCCGGCGTACATTCAAGCGCTCGCTGATAGTACTCAACCGCTTTTTCATACTGCTCCAGCCCATCCAGTGTCAGCGCCATATTAAAATACCACTCCGCGTGCTCCGGCCCCAACTCAATGGCCTCATTGAGTTTTTCCATCGCCTCGGCCATCTGTCCATCTTCATAAAACTCAAAGGCCTGTGTGGCCATCTGCTCAGCCTGATCCCATTCGCTGCCATAGTCAAAATCGCTGCCTGAATCCAACATGATTTATCCCAATATAGAGTTATTTTGCACTTATCACCATACCGCATCCCCTATATCGTCTAAAAAAACACCCGCCTTAGCCACATCATCGCATTTAGCCGTATTTTTCTTTGCAAAGTTTCCCCTTTCCTTTCAACTTGTAACTCGCTATAATCACAGAGGTTAAAGACACTCAGTGAGATGGGGCCGCAGAAGCATCCAAATTCTCGATGACTTTTCCGTAATCGTCCTATAAAATACGAACAACGCTTTACCGAATGATGGGCAGCACCTTCAAGTCGATAGCTTGTGAGTGCGGCAATGGGAATTTGAAAATTGAAACTCGAAATTAAAAAATATAAAAGCGGAGTGAAAAATGGTTCAGGAACTTAAAGGTCAGCTTAACGCCGGGCAAAACAAATTCGCGATTGTCGTCAGCCGGTTTAATGAGTTTATCACCAGCAAACTGCTGGGCGGCGCGATTGACGCCCTCCAGCGACACGGCGCCGGCGACGATCAGATTACTGTCGTCTGGGTACCGGGTACAATCGAAATAACCCCGATCGCCAAAAAACTCGCTGAAAGCGGAACCTATGGGGCCGTGATTTGTCTGGGTGCGGTCATTCGCGGATCGACCAGTCATTACGACTATGTCTGCCAGCAGATCACCCGCGGCGTCGGCCAGATCAATTACGATAGCGGAACCCCCGCCATTTTCGGCGTGCTGACCTGCGATACAATCGAACAGGCCATCGAACGAGCTGGAACCAAACAAGGCAACGCCGGAACCAACGCCGCCATCGCCGCGATAGAAATGGCCGACCTGCTCAGCAAACTGTAAGGATTTCATTGACAACCGAAGGAACGACATTGGACCGCAGAACGATAGCCAGAGAACTGACGATGCAGGCGCTTTGCCAATTGGATGTCCAGGGCGATGAAGCCGAGTCGGTGCTGCGCCTATTTTTCAATGAAAATACAGATGATCCGATGGTGCTGCAATTAGCTGAAAAATGGACCCACGGAACCTGGGAAAAGGTCCGGGCCTGTGACGACCTGATCACCGATGCCGCGGTCCGGTGGAAGTTGTCGCGGATGTCGCATGTCGATCGCGCGATTCTGCGCATGTCAACTTATCAATTACGATATTGTGAAGACATCCCGCCCAAAGTCGTCATCAACGAAGGGATTGAAATCGCTAAAAAATACAGTACCGAACAATCCCCCCGCTTCGTCAACGGCGTCCTGGACGCAGTCTTGAAACATCTCAAGCAAGCCGCCGTGGAAACCACCCCAAAAGAGGAACCGGACCCATGCGAAAAATAGCCATCTTAAACCAGAAAGGCGGCGTGGGAAAAACCACCACGGTCGTCAATGTCTCGGCGGCGCTGGCGCGGCAGGGTCAGCGTGTTCTGGCAATCGACCTGGACCCACAGGCACATCTGACGATTCATCTGGGGGGCGATCAGGATCCGGATGCGGCGGGGATTTATGAAGTCCTCACCGGAGACACAACCATCGCCGATGCGATCCGGCCCATCCGAGAGAACCTCTGGCTTCTGGGAGCCAATATCGATCTGGTCGGTGCTGAGGCCGAGCTGATCAATGAGGTCGGCCGTGAAACGATTCTGGCTCAGGCCATCGAATCGATACAGGACCAATTCGACTATTTGCTCATTGACTGCCCCCCTTCTTTGGGGCTGCTGGCATTGAACGCACTGGCCGCGGTCAGCGAAGTCATCATTCCAATCCAACCGCACTTTTTGGCGCTGCAGGGATTCAGCCGGCTGCTGCAAACCGTTACGCTGGTTCAGTCACGGATCAATCCGGCGCTGTGCGTGTCCGCTATCCTGATGTGCATGTTCGACAGCCGAACCAGCTTATCCAACGAAGTGCGAGAGGACATTAAACACTTCCTCTCCAGCGCCCGCGAAAGCGATCACCCCTGGGCACAGGCAGAAGTCATACCAGTCCATATTCGACAAAATATAAAGCTCGCCGAGGCCCCAAGCCACGGCCAGACCATCTTTGAATATGAACCCCAGTGCCACGGAGCTGCCGATTACGAGGCCGTCGCGGCGTTTCTGAACAAAGGCAATACAGTTGGCGAGACACCCGATCCGATCACTGATGATACAACCAAAAACATCCCGGACAACACCCCCCAAGCGCAACCCGGCGAACCGATTAACACTTCAGATGAAACCAATGAGACAAAAGAAGGCGAACCCGGCATTTCTAATGATGCGGTTACAGAAAATTCATCCAGAGATTAAAGACATCGCAAGTGTTCACACTTTGGAGTGTGAAAGCAAAAAACAAGCTGACGCTTGAACTCCTACAAAATATAAAAAAGGCCGCTTCGTGGATGAAAGGAAACGGCCCTTGTTTTGAAGATCGCAAATTAAAACGACCTCATTTTTCAATTGTTTTTTGATTATGTTCTTATAAAGAACGCTTGTCAATATTTTTTTGCTATTTTTTTTCTTCCCCTGTCATCGCGGCCGGGTTTTGCAGCAGATCGAGGATCATCTTTAAGAACTGGGCCGCATAAAATTCATCGACGACTCGCTGGTCAAACGCCAACGCGGCATACATCATTCGCCGCATCTCA
>JAGGWF010000180.1 GCA_021157685.1 Planctomycetota bacterium
CGCGACTTCATGCTCCCCTTCCGCACATAATCCGTCAGAATATAGTGAACCGTCCGGGTCTTTTCCGTCGCCGTCTTCACGGTCAACAGCCCCGCGGGCTTATTCACTACCAGCAGATCGCGGTCTTCGTAGAGAATGTCTAATCCGCGTGACAACGGCCTTCGTGGCGATCGTTTCTTCTTAACCATAGTACTTGAGATTTCCTATTAACACACGATTGATTCCTGTTCACCGAGTCCGACATGTCGGTACAGAATTTTTCTCCCGCCAGCATACCACACTTGCTCCGCGAAAATCTCTAAAATTTGAGTTTTGTATCAATTTTCATTTCACATCCGCTTCTTTGCACTTAGTATAGCGGTATGAGTTTAGAGGAAAAAATCAAGCAAAAGGCCTTCGATCTGGGTTTCGATGCGGCGGGTATCACCACCGCTGATCCCATGGATGCGGCCCATTCTGAGTATTTCCAACAATGGCTAAACGACGGCTGCGCTGCGGAAATGGGCTATTTGCATCGCAATATCGACAAGCGATTTGATCCGGGGCAATTACTCAAGGGCGCAACATCGGTCATCTGTGTAGCCCTGAACTATCGCCCCAAATGTGGCCGAAGCTTCCAGCTTCGGAAAGGTACATTACACATCGCCCGCTTCGCCCAATACGAAGACTACCACCCCTTCATCAAGGACCGCCTGTTCCAATTGGCTGAATTTATTAAAAACATGGGCATCAATAGCTCTCCCCCTGCCAAGGGGGCCTGCCCCGAAGGGGAGAGGGGGTTAAAGTTCAAGGCCTGTGTCGATTCGGTGCCGCTGGCCGAACGCGCAATGGCTCAACGAGCAGGACTTGGCTTCATCGGGCGAAATCGGATGCTCATCAATCCCAAACTCGGCAGCCAATTCCTGCTGGGTGAATTGATTACCACGCTCCGGCTCGAAGCCGACGAGCCGTTCGAGCAAATCCCCTGCGGCGGCTGCGGCCGGTGCATCCGCGCCTGTCCGACCGGGGCATTGGGCTTCGACGGTTCCTTCGACGCCCGCAAGTGCATTAGCTACCAAACCATCGAAACCCCGGCACCAACTAGCTCTCCCCCTGTCAAGGGGGCCTGCCCCGAAGGGGGGAGGGGGTTGGGTTACATCTTCGGCTGCGACGAATGTATCCTCGCCTGCCCGCACGAATTGGGTAAACCCGAACGAAAAAACACCAACTTCCAATTCCATCCCGAATGGCAGGATTTAACCCCTGACCAGATCCAAGCCATGACCGAAGACGAATTCCAAACCACCTTCGCCAACTCCGGTTTTATACGACTTGGGCTGGACAGATTGAAACGCAACAGCGCGGCAGCGCAAGCTGCCCGATCATAACGCCGGCGTCCTTCGCAAACGCATCATGCACCGCATCTTTGGCGGCCGTTTTATTATATAAAAGAGCACTCGCGAGTGTGACAAGCTCGTCTTTGTACAGGCCGTAGATGTCGCGCAGAGCCGCTGCATCGCCCCGGTTAAACCGCATCATCAGTCGTTTGTCCTGTATCATCGAATAGCTATCTCGAGAAAAGATCGATCTTGTCTATTAATAAGATAAGGATTGGAACTGTTTTCATATAGAAAATTTCGAATTTTGTGAAATTTAATAATCGAGTAGGCGGGGGCTTCGCAGCCCCAACCTCTCACACCACCGGGCATGCTTGCTCGGCACCACGGCGGTTTCCTTCGGTTTGTAACATCTGCCATCTGGATGATAAACTTACAAGGCCAAGTTCTTTGAACCATTGCACCTTCATCGCTACATGGCGCAAGAGAAGCGATTGTTACAAAAATGTTGTAAAAAGTCGGATTTTGGTTACAATGCTGGTTTGTAAACGCTGATTTTGCGGGTCCGAAATAGGATCGGTCCGTTACAGGTCGGCTCAATGCGGAGTGAATTCTTGAAAAAGGGAGTGTCATGAGCAAAGTGGCTTTTGCAGTTGTAGCACATCCGGACGATATTGAGTTTGTAATGGCCGGCACTCTGTTGGCATTGGGGCAAAAAGGTTACGAGTTGCATTATATGAATGTAGCCAATGGCTCCTGCGGTTCCGTGGATACGAACACCGAAGAGACCATCGCCATTCGGACATCAGAATCACAGAACGCCGCAAATTTGCTGGGAGCGGTTTATCACCCACCTCTTGTAGATGATGTGCAGATATACTATACCCTCGAGTTGGTCGCCAAGTTGTGTGCCGTTGTTCGCCAAGTCAACCCTGAGATACTCCTTGTTCCGTCCCCTATAGATTACATGGAGGACCATATAAATGTATCGCGTCTTATGGTAACGGCCGCTTTTTGCAGAGGCATGCCGAATTTTGTAACGGATCCGCCGACCGAACCGATACAAAGCAATATGGCCATTTACCATGCACTACCCCCTGTCTTGCAGGATCAATTGCGAAATCCGGTAGAAGCTCAACTCTATGTCGATGTAACGACCTTTATGGAGAATAAAACAACGGCTCTTGCCTGCCACAAAAGCCAAAAAGAATGGCTGGACAAAAGCCAGGGATTCGATAACTATTTGAAAATAATGCAGGGGATGATTTTACAAGTAGGTCAGATGTCAGAGAAATTTCAATATGCAGAAGGATGGCAACGGCATTCGCATTTTGGTTTTGGTTTAGAAGAATATAATCCGCTCAGCGATGCACTGGATGGCTTAGTAATAGAAAGGTAAGGAAACTTCTGTTATGGCGAGAAAAAGAAGCATACTGGCCCCGGATTGGTGGGATTTTACAACACTCGATGATGACATTCTAAATGCCGCCGCGCAACTGAGCGCAGATGACATACTCTCTCTTTCCAGGGAGGGCTTTACGGTTAAAATGTATGATACCCTGGAGGATTTCTATCTTGCCGAAGCGCTGGAGTATATCAGCGCGTGGAAGCAGGCCACGGTGGATAATCCGGTGGGTATCTGTGGCCCCATCGGCCCGACAGAACAGCTTCCTCTTGTTGCGAGATTGGTCAATGAGCTCGATTTGGATTTAAAGAATGCACATTTTTGGGGTATGGATGAATGGCTTGTAGAGGGTAAAGTCGCATCGGCCGATACCCCACTGTCTTTTGAAAAAGCCGACAGAGAGATGTGTTTTGACAGGATCAAACCTGAATTGAAAATGCCTGATGCAAATATGCACTTTCCGGGCGAAGATCCATCGGCGTATATCAAAAGCTGGGAAACTGGTGTCCGCTGTGCGGTGATGCAGGGTGGCCAAGGCGATATTAAGCATTGGGCATTTAATGACCCGTTCAAAAGAGAAGGCAACTACAAAGATAATCCTCCTACACCGGAAGAATATCGTCAATTATCAACAAGGCCGGTAGAACTTCATCCGGTAACCGTTATGCAAAATGCCCGCACCAGTGGCGGCGGCGTTGTTACCGGCATTCCGACAAGGGCGATGACTGTTGGCCCGGTTCAAACCTGGAAAGCGGAAAAGGTATCCATCTGGCAGGCCGGGACTCACGATAATCCATTTGGCATGAGATTAACGACACTTATGATAGGCAAAAAAATGCCGGACTCTGCTGTTCCGATGTCATTGTTGGCCGATCATCCTAATGTTCAGTTCAATTTCTACAGACCTGCAATGGGTAGCTGTAATGTTGAGATGCACTAAAGGTGTGAAAGTTATTTTCTGTTAAAAAGGTAGAAAATGAAAGTCTCGAGATTTCTTCAAATAGTAATTGTGTTTGGAGTACCAATCTGTTTAACATCCTGTGAATGTAAGTGCCTTGAAAAAAAGGAGCTCAAAGAAATGACCTATAAGGTTAAAAAAACAAATGAAAAATTTGATTTTAACGATACCTGGCAACAGGGGCAATGGGCGCAAACGGAAGCTTTAGAACTGACTAACTACCTAGGGGATAAACCGGTCCACTTCCCTAAAACACAGACCAAGGTGCTTTATGATGATGAAAATATTTATGTTTTCTTTACCGTCGAAGACAAGTATGTCCGTTCCGTTGCAAAGGCCCACCTTGGAGAGGTCTGGAAAGATAGCTGTGTGGAGTTCTTCTTTGCACCGGGTGAGGATATTTCCCAAGGTTATTTTAATGTCGAAGCCAATTGTGGCGGTTTCATATTGTTGAATCATCAGACGCTTCGCGGAGTCGAAACGCAAATCATTGATGTCGCCGATATCAATGATTTGACGATTGAACATTCCATGCCGAATAGTGTAATGCCGGAGGTAGCTGAGCCAACCACATGGACACTTAAATACGCACTCCCTCTTGCTGTAATTGAAAAGTATGCACCCTTCAAAAAGCCCGCCCCGGGTGTAAAGTGGAGAGCCAATTTCTATAAATGTGCAGATGATACTTCACATCCGCATTGGCTGACCTGGTCTGTTATTGAAAAGACGAAACTCGACTTCCACCTGCCGCAGTATTTTGGAACAATAGAATTTGAGTAGATGGCTTAGCTTAAGATCTCTATCTCGTCAGGGATCATGATTTCTTCCAAATCCAGCAATTCTGGTTCCGGCAGATCAGGCGTGCCACCGGCCTGCATCGATTCATAGACCGCCATAAATTTGGCAAACGCCTTTCTGTTGCCGGAGGGCTCAGAAATTGGCGGCAGGGCTGAGGTGCCGGCCAAATCAGATGACAAGTCATCAAGGGCCTGCTGAATGCTTTCCTGAAATCCCTGAACGATCTGCTGCAATGGACTGGGTTCTTCGGGTAGCAGTTCTGTCAGCAGCGCTTCGGCAGGCTCCGGGACGATTTCTTCAGCGGGTGGTTGCTGGTCAGGTTCGCCGGTAACGAGCAGTTCAAGGGGGGGTGCCTGTGGTTCGAGCGAATCCGTTGGTTCATCGGGTATGACGACTTCTTGTGCGAGTGGTTCGGTTTGTGGTTCAACGGCCGGAGTGGGCGAAGTGAGCAATCCCATCAGGGAGTCAAACTTAGCTTGCCAATCGTCAAACAATTTTTGCAGGGAACCGCCATCCACACCCAGAAATTCGTTTTGTCCGGCCTGCAGGTCTGCTAAGAAAGCATCTAACGCGGCCGTTTGAGCATCATCGAGCAACCCGGAATCCTTTAGGGTGGCGGCTTGCTCCTGAATGTTCAGATTAAAGTTTTCAAAACCGCCTGCCGCAGCAGTCCTGAGATTCTGGCCTTCGAGGGTCTGGATCTCCTCGTGAAAATTGATTCGCAGACGAACATCCGCCACTCCTTTGAAGTGCCCGGCTTGCAGCAGACGAATCACCCCCTTGGCTTTTTCTTCGGATTCGGACTGTTCCACGACTTGAGAGGGTGCAGTTTCAACTGGTTTTTCCTCTTTTGGAGGACTGGCTCTCTTTGTTATTTTCGCCGCAATAGCTGAATTTGAACCGACTCCGTTAACTCTCATTTCGTATCTCCTGATCCTACTAAAGTTAATGCATTCCTGCGAGTAAAATCGTAACTTACTACTGAGATAGCACTTAAGCTCGCCAAGGTGGCCAGTTCTAATTGCAACCGGCATATCGGGACGACCCCAAAATATTATCGGTCAATCCTTGGAATTCTTAAAGAAAAGGGGTCAGAGAAAATAAAAAAAGACCTCTTTTCTTAGCCGGACAGGGTGGGCAAAATACGGCGTATGCACATCTATTGGTTTGCCTACGCCGGCCGGCTAAATTTTGAGGCCACCCATTTCTGTGAACCGCCTGGTGGCTATTATTGTCTTTAATTAGTGAA
>JAGGWF010000210.1 GCA_021157685.1 Planctomycetota bacterium
AAAATCACGCCGCGAGCATGGCCCATCAGGATCGCCGTCCGCGGATGGTTGTAATGAGAATACAACTGCTCAACCGCCACCGTATCCGGTTTGTGCGTTTTCAGAACCTGACCAATATCGTCAGCGATCTGGCACAATCGCTGGGCCAGTTCGGCCTTGCCGTCAGTGCGAAATACACCGGCCTCAATCAGTTTCGTATCCAGCAATTTGGCTTCAACCACCGCATAACCGCATACCTGCAATCCCGGATCAATCCCTAATATAATCATAAGAATCTCAAATTTGAGATTTGAAATTTCAAATTAAAAACGTCTGCTCTTTTTGGCCATCACTTCAACTTTCTCAAGAAACGCTTCCTGCGATTTCGCTCGCTCCTCATCTTCTTTTGACTGTTTTGTCAGATAGCGCTGTCCTTTAATACCACTATCCTGCAACGACTGAGCCCACCCGCAAATTTATCGAGTGATGGATTCGACCATTTGCTTATACCAATCAATCTGCGGTCTCAAACTCTCAAACTCTGGCATCATCTGCATCATTGCCAACCTCGACCGCACCTCGCCGGCAGAGCCACGCGCATAATACAAAAATGTAATCAGCTCCTTGGTTGTTCCCCGTTCAAATCCTTCGGCGATATTGTTGGAAATTGAAAGTGTCGCTCGCTGGAGTTGATTTGCCAAGTCACCTTTGCCACGAAAGACCGGACGAGCAGAAAACTTAAACATTCCCGCCGCCATCTTTGCAGCGTCTTTCCACACAGGCAACTCTTCAAATCGCTTATACTTCACAGGTTAACTCCAATCTCAAATTTGAGATTTGAAATTTCAAATCCTATTTATCCGTCCGATTTCTTGATTCGGTACTCATGGCTCGGCATGTCTTCGAGTACGAAACCTTTTGCAGTAATCTCATCACGAATCGCATCCGCGGCGGCCCAATCCTTGGACAGTTTGGCCTGTTTGCGCCGTTCGGCCAGTTCGGTAATCTCGGCCGGAATCGAATCATCGGTCTCTTCAAGGACACCCAATACCAAATCAATTCTTTCAATCGCGGCAACAATCGCTGTGGCCTCGGCGGCAGTAGGTGAATTAAGCTTATTAACCTCTTTAACCAAATCAAACACCGCCGCTAATGCTTTGGATATATTCAGGTCATCGCTCAAGGCCTCATCAAAACCGTTTATCGCTTTTTCAATAAAAGCACTGACTTCGTCCCGAACCGCTGTATCCGCATTGCCTTTGGCTTTTTCTTTGATGGTAAACACGCACTGACTGATCTTATCAATCGCCTGTTCGGCGGCCTTGAGTCCGTTAAATGTAAAGTTATAGTTTTGACGGTAATGCGACGCGATCAACGCATAGCGAATCGCGTTTTTCTTAAAGCCCTTTTCAACTAGTTCCTGAATCGTATAAAGATTGCCCTTGGACTTGGACATCTTCTCGCCATCGAACAGCAGGAACCGTCCGTGCATCCAATAGTTGACCCATTTCTTACCGGTGGCCCCTTCGGTCTGGGCGATTTCACATTCATGGTGCGGGAAGATGTTGTCCTCGCCGCCGGTATGAAAGTCAAACTGCTCACCGAGATATTTTACACTCATCGCTGAACACTCGATATGCCATCCCGGAAAACCGCGGCCCCACGGGCTATCCCATTGCTGGATATGCTTGGGGTCATGCTTCCACAGGGCAAAATCCTGCGGATTTTTCTTTTCCGAGTTCACTTCGATGCGGGCACCCGTGTTCAAATCGTCCAGCGTATTACCGGACAATTTTCCATAGTTCTTAAAGGTCGTTACATCATAATACACATTGTGGCCAACCACATAGGCATGGCCCTTATCGATCAGTACCTGGACCATCGCGATCATCTCGTCAATATGCTCAGTCGCCCGCGGATAACTGTCCGCCGGCTTCATATTCAACAACTCGCTGGCGGTGCTAAATGAGTCGATATAAAACTGCGCGATCTCCAGCGGATCCTTTTTCTCTTTTCGAGCCGCTTCTTCAAGTTTATCGGCGCCCTCGTCGGCATCGTCCAGCAAGTGCCCAACATCAGTAATGTTCATGATATGGGTAACCGCATAGCCCTTGAACTCCAGAAACCGCTTCAGCAAATCCGCCATCAGAAACGAACGAAAGTTGCCGATATGCGGATGCGAATAAACCGTCGGACCACAACTGTACAGTTTAACCTTGCCCGGTTCCAGCGGCTCAAATATTTCAACTTGTTTCGAATATGTATTATAAAATTGAATCTGACTCATAGTTACTGAAACCTCTTTTTTTGACACTGATTAACACCGATTAACGCAGATTTCCATTACCATGAAGAGCATGAAGTTAATGAAGTGAAAATTAAAAAAAACTTCGTGTTCTTCAAGTACTTCATGGTTATTTTTATGCTAATCTGCTTTATATTATAATGTTCACTTCAGCCGCCTGCGTAACAGCACCATCGCAGTACAGGCAATGGCTCTGCCTTCACCGACGGCGTCGAGGCCTTCATTGGTCTTGGCCTTGATGTTCACATTAGCAAAATCCGTCTCCAGCAGGCCGGCGATCTGGCGTTTCATCTGCCCTTTATAAGCAGCCAGTTTGGGCTGCTCGGCATGAATAATCACATCCAGATTGACCACTTCCCACTTAGAGCATTTGTATTGCTCGCGCACCCGCATAACGAGTTCCGTACTGTCGGCATCCTTCCACTCTGGATCCGTATCGGGAAACAGTGTTCCAATATCGCCCAGTCCGGCGGCGCCGAGGACCGCATCGATTACCGCGTGCAGCACCACATCACCATCGCTGTGGCCCAAAAGCCCCAGCTCAAACGGAACCTGCACGCCACCCAGCAACAGGGGCCTTTCCGACACCAGCTTGTGAATATCGGTACCGATGCCCGTTCGATATTCGTATTGCGGCGCATCCACGATCTATAACATTCCCTTCGTACTGGGGATATCATCGCCGACGATTTTCACCGCCGCCCCAAGCGCCTGACCCGTTGCCTTAAAGATCGCCTCGGCAATATGGTGGCTGTTCGTTCCGTACGGCACTTCGGCATGCAGGTTGAACTTGCCAACGGTCGAAAAACTCCGCAAAAACTCCTCGACACACTCAGTGTCAAACTCGCCGATCTTTTCGCTGGGAAAATCCGCCTTGTAAACCAAAAACGGCCTACCGGACAGATCGACCGTTACAACGGCCTTGGCGTCCTCCATCGGCACAGTACTGTTGCCATAGCGGGCGATACCTTTTTTATCCACCAACGCTTCGCACAATGCCTCACCGATACAGATACCGACATCCTCAATCGTATGATGAGCATCGATTTCAAGGTCGCCGGTTGCCTTGACGGTCATATCAATTTTGCTGTGCTTGCTCAGATGGGTCAGCATATGATCGAAAAAGCCGACGCCGGTATCGATCTCATACCGTCCCTGCCCGTCAAGGTTCATCTCAACGACAATATCCGTTTCATTTGTTTTGCGCTGAATTTTTGCTTTGCGATCTGCCATAGCGATTTCCTTAACCTATTATTTCTGTGAGGGCCACCAATAGTTTGTCATTCTGCTCCGGCGCACCAATTGTAATTCGTAATTTATCATCCAGCCCGAGTAGCGAAAAATAGCGTACAAAGATATTCCTCTCTACCAGTGCCTCGTAAACTGTTTTGGCCTCTTTTTTGACACTTCGAGCCAGGACAAAATTTGTCTGACTGTCGGGTACTTCAAAGCCCATCGTTCGCATTTGCTGTGTCAGCCGACTGCGTTCGGTTTTAATTTTTTTGACATTATCCTTCAAATGCATCTGATCGCCAATCGCCACCGTCGCCGCGGCAATCGCCATCGTATCGACATTGTAGGAATCCTTAACTTTCATCAGGCCATCAATCAATGCCGCATCCGCGATTCCGTATCCAAAGCGAATCCCCGCTAATGAATAGCCCTTGCTCATCGAACGCAGGATAATGACACTGTCAAAGTCGTTGATCAGGCGAACTGCATTGTCTTCGGCAAAATCGACATACGCCTCATCAATGAGCAGCACGCCGGACAATTGACCGGCCAAAACCGCCAACTCATCGATCGGAATAAAATCACAGGTCGGGGCATTTGGATTGCAAATAATGGTCAGCGGTGCATTGGCTTGGGCTAACTGCCCCAAAGATCCCTTTGAATCACGAGCCATCTCAATCACTTCACAGCCCTGAAGACCGGCCAAAACCGGATACAGCGAATAAGTCGGCTCCGCAAGCGCCACAGGACGATCAGCATCGCAAAAAGCTCGAAAACAAATCGTCAACAAATCATCGCCGCCATTTGTGCAGATGATGTTTTCAGGATTAACCCCCAAAACCACCGCCGAAACATCGCGAAAACTGTCGGCCACCGCTTCGGGGTATTTTTGAAGATTTTCGGCGGTCAACTTCCTAATCGCCTCCAGCACCTTCGGCGAGCACGGCCAGGGATTCTCATTGGTGTTCAACTTGACCGCATCGGCGGTTTTGGGCTGAAAACCGGAAATGTAACCAGCCATTTGCTCGATTGCTTTTCGAAAATATCCCATAAATACACCGTCACCATCTGATTTTGCCTGATTATACCCGTCCTGCGGTGTCGAAAAAAGAAGTTTTTGAAAAACTTCCTCGCGGTATTTATGACCCTATAAGGGCTACTTGCCGCAGTAGTCGATGAGGCGTCCCAGTTCACTTCGCAGGTCTTTGCGGTGAACAATCATATCGACAAACCCATGTTCCTGCAGAAATTCTGATGTTTGAAAGCCCTCGGGCAATTCGATTTTGATGGTTTGCTGGATAACCCGAGGCCCGGCAAATCCGATCATGGCCTTGGGTTCGGCGATGATGACATCTCCTAACATTGCAAAACTGGCCGCGACTCCTCCGGTGGTCGGATCGCTCAGAACACAGATATACAACCCGCCGGTCTGGTCATACCGAGCCAGAGCGGCGCTGGTCTTGGCCATCTGCTGCAATGCCACCAATCCCTCGTGCATTCGGGCGCCGCCGCTGCAACACACCACAATAAACGGCAGCGATTCTTCAACGGCCTGATCGACGGCCCGACAAAACTTCTCGCCAACGACCATTCCCATCGAGCCACCGAGAAAACTGAAATTCATCACCGCCAGCATCACACCACGCCCCCGGATAAACGCTTTGCCCGCGATCATCGCTTCGTGCGCATTCATCTTGGCCGAATCGACCTTGATGCGATCTTTGTACTGTTGCTCGCCCCACTCAAACTCCAATGGATCGCTGCTGGCTAAATCCGCGCCAATCTCTTCGAACGACCCCTCATCGACCAACTGCTGAACCCGCGTGGCACCGTCAAGACGGAAATGGTGCTGGCATTCAGTGCAAACGCCAAGGTTCTCGTCAATCGTTTTCTTATAGAGCATGTTCTTACAGGAAGGACACGACAGCCACAACCCTTCCGGCATATCCTTGCGCGGCTTTAACGAAAACCCATTCCAGTTTGCTTTTTTCTTTTTGCCCATGGCTTATACCGTCAAGGCCTGTCGAAGTTCAGCAATGGCCACTGCTCTGTTCGTTTTCCCAAAAATCGCATTGCCAGCGACAAATGTATCCGCACCATAACCACAAGCAACCGTAATGGTTGCCGGACCCATACCACCATCAACCTCAATCCGCACATCCGGGCCGACCCATTCACGAATCTGCGTACACTTGCGGCAGGCATCATCCATAAATGACTGCCCGCCAAAGCCGGGTTGTACCGTCATTACCAGCACCATATCACACAGTGGAGCAACCTGTTCAATTGTCCCCACCGGTGTCTTTGGATTCAGTGTTACACCCGCCGTTACACCCTGATCATGCAGGTATTTCACAAATTCAACCGGCTTGTCCACTGTTTCAATATGGAATGTAATATGATCCGATCCGGCCTTGATAAATGCCGGGGCATACTTCTGGGGGTCGGTAATCATCAAATGCGTATCCAGCACCGCATCGGTACTTTTACGGATCCAATTCACTACCGGCGGGCCAAATGTAATGTTCGGCACAAAATGACCGTCCATCACATCCAGATGGATAATCTGAATCCCCTCAGCGGTCATCTGGGCAATTTCGGACTCCAGATTCGAAAAATCGGCGCTCAAAATCGACGGTGCGATTTCAAATGATCCGGTTTTTGGTAACTGCATATATTTCACCTTTTTTTTGCCACAGAGAACACAGAGTTCACAGAGATTAATAATAAAATGACAACCAAAATATCATCTCTCTGAGTTCTCTGTGGCTATACTATTTTATTTTTCATCCAGAATGGCGAGGCATTTGAATTTCTTGCCTTCGAGGAATTCTAAGCTGGCGCCGCCGCCGGTGGAAATATGACTAACCTTGTCTTCCAGGCCCATATTGACAACCGCGCTGGCACTGTCGCCGCCACCGATGACACTGCGAGCACCGCCGGTGGTTGCTTCGGCAACCGCCATCGCAACCGCTTTGGTTCCTGCGGCAAACGGCTCCATCTCGAAGACGCCCATCGGACCGTTCCAGACAATCGTTTTGGCATCGGCCAGTCTGGACACAAACAACGCCTGCGTCTTCGGACCAATATCCATCCCCTGCCAGCCATCTTCGATGTCCCCTTCGACAACTTTCTGTTCCGCATCCACCTTGAAGTTATCGGCCACCACTGTATCGACCGGCAAAACAATTTCGCAACCCACATCAGCGGCCTGAGCGACCAGTGACGCCGCCGTATCAAGAAAATCGTTCTCACACAAACTGCCACCAATCTGCTTGCCATTCGCCTTGAAGAAAGTATAGGCCATCGCCCCGCCAATCAAGATCGTATCCACTTTGGTCATCAGATTTTCGATCACAGCAAGCTTGTCCGATACTTTCGCGCCGCCCAGAATCGCGACAAAGGGCTTTTGGGCATTTTCAACGGTTTCGCCAAGGAACTTCAATTCCTTTTCGATCAGGAAACCCGACACACGGGGCTTACCCTCCATTTGGCAGGGTACGGTGTACATCGAAGCATTGTCACGGTGAGCCGTACCAAATGCATCACAGACATACACATCAGCCAACTCCGCAATCTGCTTGGCAAAATCATCTTTGGCCTGATGCAACTGAGCATCTTTCTTGGCGGCTTTATCCTTGATGGTTTCGGCCTTATGAAAACGCAGGTTCTCCAGCAACATAACATCGCCAGGCTTTAAAGCAGCGGCCTGGGCCTTGACCTCATCACCAATACAATCGGCAGCCATAATCACATCCTTGCCCAGCAACTCGCTCAACCGTTTGGCAACGGGAGCCAGTGAAAACTCCGGCTTCACTTCGCCCTTGGGGCGGCCCAGATGACTCATCAGGATCAATGCCCCGCCGCCCTCTAAGATATGCTGAATCGTCGGCATCGCTTTGGTTATACGGCCGTCATTCGTAATCGCCTGGTTCGCATCCATCGGCACATTGAAATCGCACCGCATCAGGACGGTCTTGCCTTGTACATCGACATCTTCAACTGTTTTTTTTGCCATCATTCTACCCTTGTTCTGTTCAAACAAAAACCCGCAGTAACGCGGGCTTTTGTTTTAGTTCATATTCATTTCACCCGGTTGGGCATTTTTCGCTTCTTACAGAGCGGCAAGCTTTGCAATGATGTCAACGGTGCGGTTTGAATATCCCCACTCGTTGTCATACCAGCTAACGACCTTAACGGTCTTGCCCTGAACCATCGTACACAGTGAATCAAAGATACTCGAATCGGTACATCCAATGACATCACTGCTGACAATCGGCTCATCGCAATATCTCAGAATACCCTTGAGCGGGCCCTCAGCGGCCTTCTTGACTGCAGCATTGACTTCTTCGACGGTTACTTCCTGGCCCAGATCAACCGTGAGATCCACACAACTGCCGGTAATCACCGGAACACGCAGTGCATAACCATCCAATTTACCCTTCAAGGCCGGCAAAACAATCCCAACCGCCTTAGCAGCGCCGGTGGTCGTCGGAATGATATTCTGAGCCGCCGCACGGGCACGACGCAGGTCGCTGTGAATTTGGTCACAGACAGTCTGGTCGTTGGTGTAACCGTGAACCGTAACCATCATCCCTTTTTCGATGCCGAATGCATCGTTTAGCGCCTTGCTCAGCGGAGCCAGACAGTTGGTGGTACAACTTGCGTTTGATACGCTCTTGGTAGCCGCCGTAATCTGGTCATCGTTGACACCCAGAACCACGGTCGCGTCGATGTCGTCTTTGGCCGGAACGGTCAGAACAACCTTCTTAGCGCCAGCGACGATATGGTCTTCGTAGCCACCCTTGGGGGATGCTTTTTCGCGGAAAATACCGGTGGCCTCTACAACAACATCGATTTTCATTTCACCCCAGGGCAATTCCTTGGGATTGCGGACTGCGGTAACCGTTACGCTCTTGCCGTCGATCACGATGGCGTCGTCTTTGCCTTCAACAGTACCGGCATAGGGACCGAACACGGTGTCATATTTGAACAGGTGAGCCAAACTCTTGGCCGGAGCCAAATCATTAATTGCGACCAACTCCATACCTTCACGCCCCATCAAAATGCGAGCGACTGCACGGCCAATACGACCGAAACCATTAATTGCAACTTTTGTTGCCATTGTGAAACTCCTTTGTCTCAAAATTATTAACTTTTTCTATTCCAGTACACACCGTCCCCGTTCTTTCGAGGATATAACGGAACGAGTACTCTATGGAGGAACCCCCAGATTGTCAAGGAATTTATCCCGAAGATTTCCTTATCTGCTCTGGACTATCACGATACATATTGGCTCAATTGTGCTTTTTAAGTGCAAAAAGCTGTATTTCAAGAATATATTGGGTTTGAAGGGCAATTTTGGCCTGTTCGCACATACGGATTGGGGCAACCCAAAGAATTTTTTCGGTATCCTTAATAACAACAGTTTGCTGTTTGGCCTCTGCCTCCAGTTGGGCATCGATCAGGAATCGCCCAACTTTCTTTTCCCCAGACGCTCCAATGGGCCAAAAGCGGTCACCGTCTCTGCGGCCGCGAATCTCAACAGGACCGCTGATTCGCTCGGCATCGAACCATTCGACACCGGGATCTTTTGTTTTTCTGAATTCCTCGAGGTCTACTTTCGAATTTTCAAGCATTTGCGATGAAATCCGCCACGGGCCAAAGCAAACCGTTTGGCCCATTTCCAACTGGATCACCGTCTCATCGAGCATTATAGGTTTTCGAGGCATCTTGTTGCCGTAATAGAGAAATTTCAATCTGTCCCCCAAGGCCCATACAACAACCCCATTCGGCAGTACTAAGCTGGATCGTTTTTTGCCGATCAACCGTTGAATCATCTCGAAATGCTCTCGTTTATACCGCCGCAAGCCCACTCCCAGTTTGACCAGAACTTCACGGGCAACCTCATAAAAAACCCAGGCAGGAGTCTCTTTCAAAACAGCCTGCTTAATTGTAAATTGCCCTTTCCCCTGATCAAACTCTCCTTCGGTAATAACCGCTCGAACGATTCTTTCGGTCGCTGATTGAAATCCCTGACTCACCAAAGACAATCGCCCCAGTTTGTCCACGATGTCACCGGATTCATCCAACCCCGTAGGGTGGACCGTGCCCACCACGCTATTTTTCAATGCAGGCAGCAGATGATGGCGAATATGGTTGCGTGTAAAGGCCACATTTTCATTAGAGGCATCCTGCCGCCATTGAATGGAATTGTCCTTGCAGTATTGGATAATCTCCGCTCGCCGCAGTCCCAGCATCGGGCGGATGAATTCGGCACCATAAACCTCGGATACCGGCCAGATGCCGCACAGGCCCCGAAATCCCGTACCCCGCATCAGCCGATGAACCATTGTCTCGGCCAGATCGTCCTTGTGGTGGGCCGTTACGATGCAGTCACAATTGTTCTGCTCGGCCATCTGCGCCAGCGTTGTCAATCGCAGCACTCGGCCGGCCGTTTCAATCGAGAGTTTATGCTCGGCCGCATACGCTTTAACATCAACCCGCTGCGAAACAACAGGGATGTTCAACAATTGCTCAAGTTGCTTAACAAGTGCCTCGTCCGCATCCGATTCGTCCCCGCGAAGGCAGTGATTGATATGCCCGATAACGAACTCGCACGATAGCCGCCGGTGCTTTTTGAATCCGGCCAATACATGGACCATCGCCACCGAATCCGCCCCGCCGGAAACCGCCAGCAAAACCTGGTCAATACCCTCAAACAGACCGTTTGATGCAAAATGGTGAAGTAATTTATCTTCCAATGTATCAGGCATCTAAAATCCGAAATCTAAAATCCGAAATCCGAAACAAATTCAAAGCACTAAATCCAAATTACCCAAACACCGGTGTTTTGAACATTTGAATTTCAAAAATTCGTATTTGTTTAGAATTTTGTGCTTCTTATTTCGGATTTCCAACAAAAAAAGGGGCCTGCTTCCTTGATGAAAACAGACCCTGAAGAGTTGTTTGGTTTAATTCGTCTCTGCGCGTTTTCCGGGGCTTATTCTTCCGGAGCTATCTCAGGAGACGGCTTAGACAGTGCCGCAATCCGCTCTTTTGCGAATTCGACATTATCCGAATACCGCGATTCCTTCACAATAGCCAGTTTGTACAGCGTCAGCGCTTCGCTCCGCATCCGCAGTTTCTTATCCATCACCTTAGCCGCACGGAAGCGAGCCGGATAAGTCGTTGCTTCGTTCCATTGGAAAGCACGCTGATAATAGACGGCCGCCAGTTCATAGTTCTTCAGGTATTCATAAATGCGTCCGGCTTTATAAGCGGCATCGTCAATCTTATCGCTGGTCGGATACTGCTGAATCAATTGATTAAACAGCCCCAGCGCCTGCTGCAACTTGGCCTTGTTAGTCACAATAATCATCGCACCGGATGAATTATAAAGCCCTTTGGCTTCACCATACAAGGCATCCGCCTCTTCGATGGAATCGGTCGCGGCGAGGTTTTCCGGAACCCATTCCGCCGGTTGCAGATATTGGTAACGCACCATCTGGTCGAATGTCTTCAGTTCCGTCTGTGCCCACTGCAATTTCGTCGCGTTGCCGATGGCACTGTAATGATCCAGCAAACCGATCAGCGCCTGGCGATAGGCGTCGCGTGAGGCGGCCAGATTTTCGACATAATCCACCTCGTTCGCACCCGGGGCCAGATAGACCTTCTCCGGCGAAACCGCCTCAACATCCTGTTGCTCCAACAGGTGGGCATCGCGAACCTTGGGGTCCGTGCAACCAATGAGAAATACGCCCGGCAACACCAAAGCGGCAATTAAACTAATCCTTGTCATAATCTTACTCCTTTCAAGTTCAGAGAGAATCCTATTCTTTACGCTCCCAAAATACCAACTTTCAACCCGCTGTCAAGCATGTTTTTGCATAGCAATTCTCATGTAAATTATTCAATTCTGGCTATGTCGCCAATTGACTCATAATGCCCAAACATTATAATTAGCCCCCAAGCTTCTGATCTGCTGAAAAGTCATCCACAGATTTTATAAGTTTTTGAAAATCACCTTTCGAGATTTTGACCCAATTATAACTGAAACTTTGGCTCTTTCGGTATGTGCTGGCTCCCTTCGAGACTTGATCTTGGAGCAAGAGCACAATTTGACCTGTCCACCCTGAACAGAGGGCCAAAAAATACTTCCGACGCAATGATGCAGCAGCCGTCATTCCAAAATCATGCTCTGAAAAGCGTTCTGAGAAGCATTCTGAGAAATGGACAACACGTTTCCCTAAGATGAACAACAAAACAGAAAGCATGAAACCGGGCTTGGCCCTAAGATTTTTCTCCGACATTGGAATCTGATACAAGTTTAAGATATCATGGCCTATCCGTGAAAATTCGTTCATCCAGTCCCCTGCGTTTCCAACAAACAATTCAAATAGGGTTCTGTTTCGTTTCTTAAAGCTGATTCGATGCGATCTCTGGTTTCCGGGATAAAAGACATACCGAACGTCAATCGGACTCCTGCTTTGTTCATTTAACCTGCAGAGATTTATTTCCTGCTTATTATCTAAGTCTGACAAGAACTCAAACATTTTTCGATCTCCTTATCGCCACATATCCTCTTCGCTATACGGCCCTGCTGAACCCTTGGCTTTGGGTTTGGGCCGGGATTTAATAATCGCTTCAGCAATCGCCACATCATTTTTGCGGGTAATCTTGATGTTGGAATGATCCGTTTCGACGATATGGACATGCTGCCCCATCGCCTCGACCAGTTGGGCATCATCGGTAATCTTCGATTTATCCAGCGTATCCAGCTTGGCGTAGGCATTTTTGAGCAGTTTGGCGTCGAACACCTGCGGCGTCTGGGCCTCGTACAGATTCGACCGGTCCACGGTATCGACGATTTTTCCGCCTTCGACCTTTTTGAGTGTTGCCACGACCGGGCAGGCCAGCATCGCCGCCCCCGTTCTGCCGGCGGTTTCAAACAGCTCATCCAGCCAGTCCTTTGTCAGGCAGCACCGCACCGCATCGTGTACGGCGATCAGTTCGGCCTCGTTCTTGACAAGTTCCATCGCCTTGGCAATCGTCTCAA
>JAGGWF010000230.1 GCA_021157685.1 Planctomycetota bacterium
CGGCATCGCTGTGGTGGGGTATTAGTATCTTAAAATTCAAATCTCATGAATCGGGAAGATCAATTTTTTGACCTGTTCGATCGTATTTTCGACGATTGGATCGACCATTTCTTTTTGCTGTTCTGACGGAATCAGGACCCGGTCGCGGAGGCCTTGGCCGTTTGTCCATTCGGTAGTTTCCAGCATCACTCCGCCCATCCCGGCCATCATATCGTCGGTCTGCTCGCCGCACAGGGCCATCCATACCAGCGACCACGCGCGGACGGTATTTTCGACATTGTAGCCACCCCCGCCGGTAGCCAAGATCGGCTTGCCGAACATCAGCAGATTATTGATAACTTCCACATGAACATTATTCGTCAGTGAAAATCCGGCCAACGGATCGCCCTGCAAGGTATCGGCCCCCGCCTCCAGCATGATCACATCCGGCCCATACGCATGGATTAGCGGCAACACAATACTGCGAAAAGCCTTCAGATAGATATCATCATACATTCCGATTGGAAGCGGCAGATTCACACAGTAGCCCTTGCCATCGCCATCGCCGATCTCGTCAACAAATCCCGTCCCCGGAAACAATGTTCGCCCATCTTGATGCAGCGAGATGGTCATTACATCGGCCCGTTCATAAAACGCCGACTGCACGCCGTCACAGTGATGCACATCGATATCCAAAAACAGCACTTTTTTATCCGCACCGGCAAGTTCCATACAACCCAACACGACATCATTGATATAACAGAACCCACCTGCCATATTTGAGAATGCGTGATGGTATCCGCCAGACGAGTTGAATGCGACCTTGGTCTTTCCCTGCAGGATTTGCCGGGCCCCGGTCAGTGTCGCCCCGACCGCCCATGTAGCATACTTATACATCCCCTCAAACACCGGACAATCCTCCGTGCCCAGATTCATCGCCAGCATCTCCACTTCATACTCGCCGGCGTCGGCCCGCTGCATGGCTTTCAGATACGGCTCGGTATGATACTTCGACAATTCTTCAAACGAGGCCTGTTGCGGGACAACAACGCTTTTGTCTTTAGCCGTCAAAAGTCCCATCGAATCCAGCATCTTATAAACTTCACCTGCACGGCAGGTCTTAAACGGGCAGCTATCCGGATACGGAAACGCATCCAACTCTGACCCATGGACAAAAACATGCTGTAACTGTTCCTTGCTCATAAAAACCCCTTTCAAGACGAAGAATTATACACACTTGGCCCATTTTCACAAAGTTTTTATTTTTCTGATGCTTGCACAAACCCCTGCGATGCAGTTAAATTAAGCTAACACAAAGATTTTGAGCGAAGGAGACAAGCCATGCTGGTAGAACGATTTGCAGAAAACCCGATCATCAAGCCCTGCGATGTACCCCCCAGCCGGGATGATTATGAAGTTGCCGGGGCGTTTAACCCCGCCGCAACGATATTTAATGACGAGATACTCCTGTTGCTCCGTGTTGCCGAACGGCCCAAAGACAAAAACCTTAACGAGCAGGTGGCCCCGATCCTGAATCCCAATACCGGTCAAATCGAGCATTTTCGCATCAAGAATGATGACCCGAATATCACCGACATTCCAGACTCTCGGTCATTCTACTATAAAGATGAGATGTTTTTGACCAGCATCTCCCACCTTCGAATTGCCCGCAGCACCGATGGAATCCATTTCACCATTGATCCAACTCCGGCGGTGTTCCCCCAAATGCCTTATGAAACATTTGGGTTGGAAGATCCACGAATCACGAAAATCGACGACCTCTACCATATCACCTATAAAGTCGTCAGCGATAAAGGAATCTGTACTGGCCTGTTAACGACGGAGGATTTTATCCATTTTAACAGAAAAGGCATTATCTTCTGTCCAGAAAATATCGATGTTGTCCTGTTTCCGGAGCGGATCAATGGAAAATACTGGGCATTAACCCGCCCCGTCCCCCGCTATATCGGCCCTCGCGGCATCTGGATCGCCTCCTCGCCGGATGGAATTCATTGGGGACAGCATCAACCGATGGTTCTGCCGCGTGAAGGCATGTTTGACGGTGGTAAAACAGGCGGAAGTTGTGTTCCGATTAAAACAGATAACGGATGGCTTGAAATCTACCATGGATCGGATACAAACGATAAGTACTGCTTAGCGGCGGTCTTACTGGATTTACAGGACCCCACAAAGGTCATCGCTCGTGCGAAAACGCCCTTAATGGCCCCGCAAGCGACCTATGAATTACAGGGGTTTTATGGAAATGTGGTGTTTTCATGCGGCGCCATCGAAAAAGACGATTCCATCCTGATTTATTATGGCGCCTCGGATGAATTTACGGCCGTGGCCAAAACGACGATCGACAAGATAATATCTACATTAAGCTGAACATTTTTTATTTTTTCCTTGAAACCAATGTCAGATAGCACTAAAATCGTTGTATTGAGTGCTTTAGTGTCACATCTATTAACATCTGTTGACAGCATATCCTCGAGCGAGTGGACGAAAACAATTGGGGTATCTATGAAGGGAGTAGACAGTTATGGAAATGGATTTTGCAACCCCGGAAAATAAGAACGCTGGGGCAAAAAGCGGGAAGCATATCACTGCATTCACCGCGATCAAACAGGATTACGGCCTTCAGATTAAAGTCGCAGGATGTGTCTGTTTGCGGGCAGCCCAGAACGGTTCTAAAGATGTCATTGGTATTGTCAAACTGGATGACCAAGTAGTGCCCATCCTTGATTCAAGAAAAGACGCGTGCGGTAGTATTTCAGATTTGTCCTGCATTGTTCTTTTTGAAAATGTTGTAGGCCAGACAACAATTGTTACAGGACGGCTCTATGAAAGCGCTTGCCAAGTCTTCGACCTGATCGTTGAGTGTATGGATGAGCCGGAAACGCACGATCGCTTGTATGCGATTTCCGAACACCATCAGGTTTGCGAGACAGCCGAGTAGCTATTCAGCTAAATACCGATTCATCGCGGCGGCGGCCATGCGACCCTGTCCCATGGCAAGGATGACGGTGGCCGATCCGAGAACGATGTCTCCACCCGCATAGACTGCGTCCACGGAGGTTTTGCAGTTTTCATCTACGACAATGTTACCCCACTTATTAAACTCTAGATCGGGCGTGGTTTGTTCGATCAATGGGTTGGCTCCATTGCCGATAGCAACGATTACCGTGTCCACATCCATCACAAATTCGCTGCCGTCAATGGCGACAGGCCGGCGCCGGCCGGAGTCGTCCAGTTCGCCCAATTCATATCTTAAGCACTCCATTCCGGTAACATTGCCCTGCTCATTACCAAGAATCCGCTTGGGGTTTTGAAGGGTACAGAACTGAACCCCCTCTTCTTTGGCATGGTGAACTTCTTCGATGCGCGCGGGCATTTCTTTTTCACTGCGTCGATAGACAAGATAGACATTTTCCGCACCGAGGCGAACGGCCATTCTCGCCGAATCCATCGCGACATTGCCACCGCCCAGTACGGCCACATTTTTACTGACGGCAATCGGTGTATCAGCGCCCCTGCCGAATTCATAGGCCTTCATCAGGTTCGCACGGGTCAGGTATTCGTTGGCGCTGTAAACGCCCACGAGGTGTTCGCCTTCGATATTCATAAACTTCGGCAGCCCGGCCCCGACGCCGATGTAGACAGCATCATATCCGTCTTCTTCCATCAACTCTTTAACGGTGCGTGTGCGACCAACGATAAAATTACAGACAATTTCGACGCCCATTTTCTTCAGGACATCAATCTCCTCCTGAACGATTGACTTCGGCAAACGGAACTCGGGGATGCCATAGACCAGTACGCCTCCGGGCTTATGAAACGCCTCAAAAACCGTTACTTCATGCCCTGCCCTGCGGATATCGGCAGCCACGACAATCCCCCCGGGACCGGAACCGATAATAGCGACTTTTTTCCCCGTCGGTGATGCGACCTTAGGGATGTCACTGTCAGATTTCGCCAGATCAGCGACATATCGTTCTAAACGCCCGATTGAGACACTTTTTTCAGGATCTTTGAATTTTTTGCCCACGGTACAGCGTTCCTGACACTGCACTTCCTGGGGAGAAACCCGTCCGCAAACAGCCGGCAGCAGGGAGTTTTCCTTAACGATCGCAAGCGCCTCTTCGTCTTTGCCCTCTGCAATGGCAACTACAAAGTCACGAATGCGAATTCGCACCGGGCACCCTTCGACACACGGCGCATTCTTACATTGCAGACAACGCATCGCCTCCAACCGTGCCTGTATTTTGGTATATCCGAGAGCTACTTCCTTCATGTTGCCGCGTCGCTGGCCGCCGTTCTGCGCAGGCATATCCTGGCAGGGAATCGCATAGCGATCTTTCGCTTTCAACTCTCCAGCGTTTTGTTTTTCGATTAATTGCTGAAGCAGTTTCTCACTATTCGTCACGACAATCCTCTTTATTGGTTCAATCCGATTTTGCATTTATGGTTGTTGAAATTATCAAAGGCCTTTTGTTCAAGCACTTTATAAGCGCCCATCCGCTTCATCATCAGGTCGAAATTGACTTTATGACCGTCAAATTCCGGTCCATCTACACAAACGAATTTTGTCTCGCCGCCGATTTCCACACGGCACCCGCCACACATGCCGGTTCCGTCAACCATGATGGTATTGAGCGAAACCTGTGTCGGGACACTAAACTCCTTTGTCGTCTCACAACAGAATTTCATCATAATCGCCGGTCCGATAGCAATCGCAAAATCCGGTTTCGGATCACGGCTGCACACTTCTTTGAGCGGTTCGGTAACCAAACCCTTGCGGCCATACGATCCGTCATCCGTCAACACAATCAGTTCATCACTAACGGCCCTAAAATCGTCTTCGAGAATCAGCAATTCCTGATTTCTTGCCCCCAAAATACTGATGATTGTGTTGCCGGCCTCCTTCAGAGCCATGGCGATCGGCAGCAGCGGCGCTGCCCCGATTCCCCCGCCCACACAAACAACCGTACCAAACTTTTCAATATGCGTCGGCTTGCCAAGCGGCCCGACAATATACCCCAGCGCATCGCCTTCACCAAGCTGAGCCATCTGAGCCGTAGCTTTCCCGACCCGTTGGTAGATCAGACGGATTGATCCCTTTTCCGGGTTCACGCCGGAAATGGTCAGAGGAATTCGTTCGCCGGTGTCTTCATCAACTGAGATGATGACAAATTGACCCGCTTTTCGGGATCGGGCGACCAAGGGGGCCTCCACATCCATCTGAAAGACATTTTCCGATAATTTCTGATTACTTAAAATCTTAAACGGCACGATTTAATCCCTTAACAAAAATATCTACAAGTACAGCACAAACACGCACTGGATGATTAACACAAAGGAAGAAACGCATCGTAACAAGGGACGAGAAATCATTCAAGAAGTTTCTTTCGACGAAAGCGAGTCACCCTTTTTTATTGTGCATCGAGAAAATATTCAGGATGAGTCGTTCGATTGCGATAGAAGCTGTTGTTTGTCCTGTTTTTAGGCCAAAGTCGATGCGTCCCAGTTCAGCTAAAATCCCGGAAAGTTGCGTTAGCGACAACCGAGATGCCTGTTGCAAAAATTCGTTCTGCTTAAACCGAACCCCTGTTTTCATGGCAGCCTGCTGCGGAGAAGCACCCTTCGACATCAGGGCCTTCGCTCGAAATAACCTGCGAAAATGGTATCCAAAAGCGCCAACCACAGAATATTCAGCGCTTTTGTCGGCTGCAAACATATTTCGGATCTTGGAAATAGCCGGACCAATCTGACCGGCGCTGACAGAATCAATCACACCAAAAGCATCAAACATCCGGTTGTGGCCGATTAGCGATTCGATGTCCTGCGGCGAAACCGTTTTTTTTGGAGAAACATAGACCGCTAACTTGTCCATTTCTCGACACAGTCGCCCCGGATCATCACCCACCAGTTCAACAAGGAAGCGGCTGGTCTGCCCATCCAGTCGAATCGCGTGCGTTTGTTGAGCATAGGAAGTAATATAGCCAGGCAGTTGATTTGAATACATCCTGCCCACCTCAATCAGACCGCCTGTCTTCTGGAATTTCTTGTGAAGCCGTATTCGTTTGTCCCACGAACCGACCGTCAAAATAAGCACGCCCGACGGACTCATATCGTCCAGATAGGACATCAGCGCATCGCCATTGGCTTTCACAAATGGCTCGGCGTCTTTAATCAGTACAACTCGTTTGGATGCCAAAAAAGGAAGTGTTCGCAACTCATCAAGAACATCAGAGACTTGCGCTTCATTGGCTCTCGGCTCATACAGCGCCATACTCCGATCCTCGGACCCCAAAACCACATCCACCAGCTTCTCACACTCTTTACTAACAAGAAACGGATCCTGACCAAAGATCACATAGAACCCTAAACCGTGTTGTTGTTTTGTCGCCACTGGAAATCCACTATTCTGATTCTTCGGCCGTTTCATCTTCATTGACAGCGATCAGCCGTTCCGCCGCCACAAGGCGATCGCCCTGTTTCAGCGAGATCATCCGAACGCCCGCCGTATTGCGGCCGATGGCTCGCACCTCTTCCAGACCGGTTCGTACGATCATGCCATTGGCCGTAATCATCATCAATTCATCATCGTCATGAACCGCCTTGATCGTTACCACATTGCCGTTTCGCACGGTTGTCTTGATATTAATCAGGCCCTTGCCACCACGGCTTTGCACACGATAATCATCCAGTTCCGTCCGTTTACCATAACCCATCTCGCAAACCGTCAACAGCGAAGCACCCTCTTCGGCGATAACCATCCCCACGACCGCATCGTCTTTTCGCAGTGAAATCCCGCGAACGCCGCGGCTGACACGTCCCATCGAACGAGCATCGGATTCGTGGAATTGAATCGCCATACCCTTGCGGGTTCCCAGGATAATCTTATCGTCGCCGCTGGTAATGGCAACCCCGATCAAAACATCATTATCGTCCAGTTTCAGAGCTCTCACCCCGTTGCTTCGCGGATTGCCGTAGGCACTGAGAACAGTTTTCTTGACAACACCGTTTTGCGAAGCCATCAGCAACTGCCGCTCATTATCAAATTCGCGGACATTAATAATGGAGGTTATTTTCTCATCCTTGTCCAATTGCAACAGATTGATGATATTGCGTCCCTTGCTCTGACGGGACATCGCGGGCACATGATAAACCTTCAGCCAGTGGCAGATGCCCTTGCTGGTAAAGAACAGCAGGTAATCATGTGTCGATGCGACAAACAGATGTTCTAGGAAGTCCCCTTCTTTGGTGTCTGAACCGATAATGCCTCTGCCGCCGCGGCCCTGCCGACGATAGGTATCAATCGGCATGCGTTTGATATAGCCGCCGTGAGTAACAGTCACAAGCGTTTCCTCTTCGGCAATCAAATCTTCCATGTCAAAGGCCTCCGCCTCGTCCACAATAATCTGTGTCCGTCGCGGCTGTTTGTATTTCTCCTTAATCTCACACAGGTCTTCACGAATCACATCCAACTGGAGATCACGGCTGGCCAGAAGGGCCTCATGGTCCTCTATTTTTTCAGCCAGTTCGAAAAACTCTTTTGCGAGCTTTTCGATTTCCAGTCCAGTCAACCGCTGAAGCTGCATAATCAAAATCGCATCGGCCTGCGGCCCGCTCAGGAAATGATCGCTGCTGGTATGCTGATCGATAAATGATTCCGGCAGCAATTTTGTCAGTGTTTGTGCCTCGGCTAAACGAAGCGGCTTTTTCATCAGGTTGATTTTTGCCGTCGGACTATCAGGCGAAGCCTTAATCAGAGCGATAATTTCGTCAATATCCCCGACCGCAAGGATCAATCCCTCAAGAATATGGGCGCGGTTGCGACATTTACGCAGCAAAAACCGGGTTCGTCGGCGAATCACGGTCAGGCGATGGTTGATGTACAGCCGAAGCATCTGCTTGATATTGAGCGTTTCGGGTCGGTTGTTGACCAACGCGACATTGTTAACCGCAAAGGTATTTTGCAAACTCGTAAAGCGATAGAGCTTATTGATGACGACATTGCTGTCGGCGTCTTTTTTCAGGTCCACAACAATCCGCATTCCTTTTCGGTCGGACTCGTCCCGGATATCCGAAATCTCCTGAATCTGACCGTTACGGACGCAATCGGCGATCTTGGAAACAATCGTCGTCTTAACCACCATATACGGAATCTCGGTGATGACGATGCTCTCCC
The DNA here is from genome assembly GCA_021157685.1 of Planctomycetota bacterium. Classification (GTDB taxonomy): domain Bacteria; phylum Planctomycetota; class Phycisphaerae; order Sedimentisphaerales; family Anaerohalosphaeraceae; genus 4572-13. Next base: position 8,174 of record JAGGWF010000230.1, read on the forward strand.
TGCCGCGTTTACTGGTTTCAATATGGTATTTGCACCGAAGCTTCAGATGGCCACGACCGGTTACATAGGCATCCAGAATGCCCTTTCGCCCGCAGATAATACCGCCGGTTGGAAAATCCGGAGCCGGGAGTCGTTCGAGAATTTCCTTGAAGCCGCATTCGGGGTCTTCGATGACCAAAAGCAAGGCATCGCAAACCTCTGCCACATTGTGCGGTGGAATATTCGTCGCCATCCCAACAGCGATTCCGCTGCCCCCATTAACGAGCAGATTCGGGAACTTCGCGGGCAAAACCGTCGGTTCCTGACGGGTTTCATCGTAGTTGGGCACAAAATCCACGGTATCCATCTTGAGGTCTTCAAGCATATCCGTCGCCGCACTCGTCATCCGCGCTTCGGTATATCGCATTGCGGCGGGCGGATCGGCGTCAATACTGCCAAAATTCCCCTGCGGATCCACCAACTGTACCCTCATATTCCACTGTTGCCCCAACCGCACCAGCGTTCCGTAGGTTGCCTGGTCACCGTGTGGGTGGTAGTTACCGCCGGTATCACCGACGATTTTGGCACATTTACGGTGTTTCGAACGCGGCCCCAAGCTCAAGTCGTTCATCGCCACCAAGATTCGTCGCTGCGATGGCTTCAGTCCGTCCCGCACATCCGGCAAGGCACGGGCAACAATAACACTCATCGCGTAATTCAGATAAGAATTCTTGAGTTCATCAAGAATCTCCATATCTTCAAATTGTTCAGGAGAAACGGTGCTTTCGTCCATAAAACAGTACCTTTAGAAATAGGGTTTATCAGTCCGGGCGGCATGAGTCCATTGGCCCATAAAAACAGGAACAGGAAGTCTAACCGCAGACCGCTGAAATGTCAACGAATCCTTTTGATTTTATGGCACGAAAACCGTACTTTTTGCCATATTTATGTACATTTTAAGGAAAAAGGGTCACAAACAAAGACCCACTTGTTTGCAACTTAGTACTCCCTTTCCGAACCACCGGAAATGACCTTAAGATTACCGAGGTTTGGGATCATCGACGGCAAGTTGCCGGCCGGTCGAAACGCCTGCGACCAATAGACCATTACGGCCTTACCCACCATATAATCTTTTGGCACAATCCCAACACGATAAGGGGGTTCGTTGTTGCTGATCCCAGGAGTTGACCAAAAGCGTCCATCATGACTGTTATTGCTGTTGTCGCCGCAGACAAAGAACTCATCTTTATTGAGGGTGAACGGATTTCCTTTTGTGGCCCGCAGCGAGATAGATTCTTCGCCCATATAAAAGGTATCACGAAACAGCCCGATGTGCCGAATCTGTGTCGGTCCCGATGCGAATAATCGCACCGTCGGCGGCTTTTCATAGTCCGCCTTAATGGGCTGGAAATCTTCATCCTTGAAAAGATCATAGGTGAATCGTTTACTTCCCCAGCGGAGCACAAGAAGCTGGTCCACATTGGCAAATTCAAATTTCTCGAACCGGCCCGTCTCGATACCCCCCGAGAGCATGGGCGGTCGCAGTTGCGTCGTTGTCCCGTCAACCGTTTTTGTAAAGACCATCGCCCCGTCAAACTCCACACGCGCCGAATAATGCACGCCGTATTTCTCAAGGGACGCCCCAACATGGCCGTCCGGGGCATCACACTTTGCGTAGAAACTCACCATCAGGTCGCTGACAATCGGCTTAAACGGATATCCCTCGCTTCCATTGTATCCATAGGACGCTCGAAAGTCGTTGGGATTGCCGGGAATATAAACCATCGCATGCTGCGAGTCTGTTTTTTCGCCCAGTGTAAACACGGTCTTGTCATCAAGCTGCCATAACGAGTTTGGCTCATTTTCAAAAGCCGGCTCCCATGTTTTATTGTTAACATCCTGCCCCTGCAAAATCAGTTCGTTAAAATGCCCCGCCGCCTCAAGCGGCTGATAATCCTGCAGAAAAATCGGCATCCACAGTTCTTTCTGAACACTGGCTGGTTTTCTTGCTATTTTGCCGTCGATGAATATGTCCCCATTGATCAGTTCGACGGTTTCCTCGGGAAGCGCAATCAGTCGCTTAATATAGTTGTCCAGCGGGTTCGCGGGATTTTTAAACACGACAACATCCCATCGCTGCGGCTCGAAAAACTGATAGATTGATTTAAGAACAAAGATACGATCCCCATTTTTAACCGGCCCTAAGACATGGAGCGGCTCAATGTAATCACAGTTCGGACATTGCGGCCGGCCATAGCTGATTGCGTTATTACCGACATCAAACCGATGGCCGCACCGAACACAGCGGATTTGATAATGAGCTCCTCGCAGGGTTTCGGCCATACTGCCGGTGGGGATCTGAAACGCCTGCATCGCAAATGTCATAAACATCAGCGCGAGAATAAAAGCCACCACCAGCCACTCCAAAAGCGTGATGATGCTTTCGACCGAATGCTGATGCCGATGGGCTAAACTTTCCTCTGGTTGGGGTCGCTTTTCTTCCATGAATTATTTTACAAGCGAATCAACTCGATGGCATAGGAAATTGTATTTTTGGTATTCTTCAGATGTTTTGAATTTTTGGTTCAATTCCCAAAAAGTTGGTTCACCCTGTCGAAGAATACACTATAAGTTATGCCACTTAATAATCTTAGCGTATTATTGCAAGCCGCTGTTTTCGGTGTCTTCATTCATCGCTTTTGGGGGCCTCCGGAAAATGCATTCGTCTATAATAATCACCTAACAATGCTCAATAATTCATA
>JAGGWF010000041.1 GCA_021157685.1 Planctomycetota bacterium
AATCTGTAGCCAATGACTCATGATAAATGAATAAAGACGAATATTTCTTTGAACAAATAGTTAATATATAAACTATATATAGATAGACAGAAAGGAAACGGCCATGAAAACGAAAGTGAAATGGTACAAGTTGCGTTGGCGGGTGATTGGGTCTATTTTTCTGATGATCGTTTTTTCTGTCGGTTATGCGGGTTGTCGGTTTTACAATGCTCTGCGCGTTCGATCGATGGGGGTCGGTCCGGCGGGGCCGACGGTTTCCGCAGCACCGTTTGAAAAGATATGGAATGAGCAGGAAATTGTCTTTTGGGGCGTTGGTGACAGTATTACTCGCGGCTACGGGGGGCCGGGTGGATTGAATTATTTTGACCTGCTCGTGCAAAATGATAATGAGATGTACCCGGACATGCGGGGCAGGGATTTGTCCGGGGTGTTTCCAAAGCTAAAAGCAAGAAATATTGCCGTTGATTATACGATCTCGCAGGAACACATCGACTGGCAGCTTGTCAAAGTGCCGAAATACGATGACAGCGTTCATGGTGTTATCGTCCTGACTTCCGGTGGTAATGATCTGATCCACGATTACGGCCGAAGCGAGCCGCGACATGACGCGATGTACGGATGCAGCTACAAACAGGCACAGGAATGGTGTGAGATGTTAAAGGGCCGATTGGACACACTGCTGAATGGCCTGATGGAACGATTTCCCGGCGGTTGTGATATTTTCTTTGCCACTATCTTTGACCCGACCGACGGCGTGGGTGATCCGCAAACGGTGATGATGAACCGGTGGGGTGCTTGTGTCAAAGTGCTGGCGCTGGCCAATGAAAAGATTGCCGAGTTGTGCGAACAATATCCCAATGTGCACTTAGTTGATATCCATTCGGAATTTCTGGGGCATGGTATTCACTGCGATGAGTTCTGGCGCAAACATTACCACAAAGACGATCCGCACTTTTGGTATGCGCCGATACTGGAAGACCCAAACATCCGAGGACATGATGCGATCCGCCGGTTGTATCTTAATGAAATGGTACGGGTTTATGCACAATGACATCCTGATGATCGTATAGAATGAAAGGAGGTCGCCATGAAGACGAACTTAAATCGATATCGTTTGGCGGGGGTTGCAGGGGGGTTGTTGTTGGCGGCGGGGCAGTTTTTGGGTTATCTGTCTGTTTTGCAGCTTATCGCATTACTACCGCTGATGGTGTTTGCTCTTCGGGATAAACGGCCGCGATGGGCGGCACTGGCGGGGTTGTATATGGGCATTGCCTATACGATTCCGCAGATGATCTATTTGCGAATGCCGATTCCGGTTACAGTGATCCTGCTGGTTTGGATGACGATACAGCTGATGCTGCTGTGCATGGCAATCGCATATTTTCTGCCTGTCCACACAATCCTTGGGCCTTTAGCGGTCGGGGCCGTCTGGTATATTCTGGACTGGATCAACTACACCGCCGTACCTGTCTGGGGCATGGCCCAGACCTTCGCGCGAGGATGGACAGCTTATCCGTTTGCGATTCAATTCATCTCTATTACCAGCATCAGCGGGGTATTGTTCGTTGTTGGTGTTTTGCAGGGGTTTGCGGCATATATCATTGTACGACGGAGCAAGTTTTATCCCCTCTGGCTTGCAAACCCCTCTCTGCTTCAAACCCCTCCGGCCTTACAGCCACCTCCCCTTGGCAGGGGAGGAGCTATTTGCCCTTGTTGGCAGGGGGAGAGCTTGTGGGCCGGCGTTACCGGTGGGGCTATCCTGTTGATCCTTGCCGGGGTTAACGCGGCGATATGGTTTCAAAAGCCGGCTGATTCGATAAAAGTTGCGGCGGCGGGGTGGGTTTTTGATGACCGAAGCGAGGGGCTTAATCCGAACAAGACCGCCGGTTTTGAGGAATTGTTCGCCGCACCCGCAAGAGAAGCCGCCGCGGAAGGCGGGCGCATCTTCACCACTGGCGAGATGGGGTTTTATATTGCCGGCCATGAATGGGATGAACGGATCGAGCAATTCGCACAAGTTGCACGAGAAAACGATCTCTGGCTGGTTGTCGGATATTTTAATATCAGCATCGACGAAAACCGTATCTTTTTTATGTCGCCGGAAGGTCGGGTTGTTCACGAATATACGAAGACACATCTGACGCCGTTTGAGCCGGGGCATAAAGGTAATGGGGATTTGAAAACAATTGAGGTGGACGGTCTGACCATCGGTGCGATGATCTGCCAGGACGATAATTTCAGTGAACGGACCCGTTATTATGGCAATTTCAAGGCCGACATTGTTCTGTGTCCGGCGCAAGATTGGCGGACTGTTAAGAATGCTCATCTGCAAGCGGTTCGCGCCAGGGCCATCGAATGCAACTATCCAATCGTTCGGGGTGCGGCCTGCGGTATTACAGCGGCCATTTCCGCACGAGGCGAGGTGTTTTCGCAAGTCGATCACTACGCATCCGGTCCGGGATATATCATTGAGGATATTCCCGTCTATGGAAGCAGAACCTTTTTCAGCCGGTTTGGCCACTGGCCGTCGTTGGCTGTGGCGGGGGTTTGCATTGGGCTATTTTTACTCAGGCAGGATGCCGGTGTTGGGTGTACCCGCTGAGCCGCACCCGCTCCATTACTGTCGCGGCTCTGATGGCGCATAGAAAAACGCCGGTCGTTGGCATAACCGGCGTTTTGCATAATGGTGTTCTATGTTTGTTTTGTGTTCGCTTTAGCACATCGCGAGATAGCTGGCGATGGCTAAAATCAGAATTCGCTTCTTGTTAGCGACAAACGGAACCCAGAACTTGTAATAGTACTTTGTCATCGGTTTTCTCCCAAAAGTGCGTTCTTCTAATCAACCCCCATGACCGAAGCCATTTTCATCATGCCAGCATTATACAATATAGTTGCCGCCGCTGCAAGAAAAAACCGGCAGTGAAATTGTATCTCTTTTGTTTTCAGAGGGTTATGGCTGTCTGTTCCGTGTTTTTTTGTTCTAAAAACGCATAAAGCTAAGGATATTTCCTTGAAATTGAACACTCTGCGGCGGCCGGAGCCGGATTATTTTCGGATTCTACTGAACCACCAGCGTTAACGCTCGTAATAGGGGGTGAGTGCTATTTTGAAAAGAAATCATTTTTCCTCCTCCTTAAAGATAGTTACAATGCTTGATAAACAGAGCGGCCTGGTGTCATCGCGGGTCGCTTTTGTTTTTTTAGGAAAATGATTTTTTTTATTATTTTTCGAACAAGGGATGATGAGTTTTCGTATTCAAGAACAGAGACAGTAAAATATTGCCCTCCTCCTCCTTCTAATGCCAGGTATTCTAACCTGGAACCAAGCAGCGGGTTCCTCCTTCCCGCTGCTTTCTTTCTGCGCTCATAACCGGCGCCGATGGAACTATTTTCAAAAAAAACAGCAAACACTTGATAACTCCATCAAGTGAGACTATGTTGGTCTGGTATAGAAAGGAGGGGCTGGCAGGATGTCGATGATGCGTTTTGCCCTGGGGCCTAAGGGTGGGTTTCGACGGTCGAAGAAACCCGAAAAATGTTACGAAAACAGAAGGATTTGTATATGTTAAAAGGTATTAGATTTTTAGCCACTCTGTTTTTAATGAGCAGCTTATCTTCAATTCTGTTGGCTGATTCGTCTAAAGAGTGGTCAGTCCGGCCTTTGGCGGATAATTATTATGAGTTGTATCACTCGCCTGATGCAAATAATATTTATATATATACCCCCAGCCTGTGTTTATGTCCAAACGGCAGGATAATAGCAACCTTTGGACTTGGGGGGCCAAAATCCGACAGCATTAAACCCATTAAAGGAAAGGGCAAGGGCTTTGTGTATGCCTCGGACGATCATGGCAAGAGCTGGGGATTTAAAACAAATTTTCCTATCGTACATGCAAGGGCTTTTGTTGCAGGAAAAAGTTTATATGTATTAGGTCACGCTGGGAATCTCAGAATTATATGTTCGGATGACTGGGGAGAGACATGGTCGGAGCCGGTCGATTTGACCAACGGCCAGATTTGGCATGGGACAGCGACAAATGTCTGGTATAAGGGCGATTTTGTTTATCTGGTTCTTGAAAAGAAAGAACCGAGAAATATGCATATCTGGGCCGTAAGTCAACTTGCCCCTATACTCTTAAGAGGAAATATTCATAAGGATCTGACAAAACGGGAGAATTGGACATTGGCCTCTGAGTTCACATTTTATAAAAATGTCAAAGATACGGAATTGGATTGGTTTGGCGTTCCGTTTTATGACGGCTTTTTCCCGAACAGAAAAAAGCTGGCTCCGAAGAGGTACTTTTATCCAGCCGGTTGGCTTGAGGCAAATGTGGTTCAAATCAGCGATCCTAAGCATTATTGGTATGACCCGAATGGCCATACTTTTCACATTTTTATGAGGTCGAATACCGGAAAAACAAATTTGGCATGTATGGTAAAGGCGGTTGAGCAGCCAGATGGCTCGATTAAAACCATGTTTGAAACAGCGCCTTCCGGAAAGAAAATGGTATATATACCATTCCCCGGCGGGCACATGAGATTTCATGTTCTATATGATGAGCAGACCGAATTATATTGGCTGCTGGGAACTCAATCAACCGATAGTATGACCCGAGCGGAGTTATTGCCCAAAGACAGATTTGCAACGCCTGATAACGAGAGACGCAGACTGCAACTGCACTTTTCAAAGAATATGGTTGACTGGTGTTTTGCCGGAATTGTTTCAATCGGGCCGGTTGAAAAGGCGAGTCGGCATTATGCATGCATGATCATCGACGGAGAAGATCTGCATGTTCTGAGCCGGTCAGGCGATCATGAGGCCAAGGATGCGCATGATGGCAATATTGTAACTTTTCACACGGTAAAAGATTTTAGAAGGTTGGTCTATTAAGACTCATATTAATGAGGTCAGGATGTGTATATCATGTTTGCAATGGGTCAGTAAACGCGCGTGCGAGATCGGCCCGGCCCGTGCATTTGGGGTTCATAAAACGGATACCATTGTCCGGTACTTTTGAAATTATTTTCAAAAAAATTCGGATGAATGCTTGACAGTTCCAGTAAATAGGACTATATTCATCTGACATAGAAAGAAGTTGTTAACGGGATATGCAGTTATGGATTTAATTCGTCGGGATACTGATTATGCTTTTCGCTTTGCGGCTCAACTGGCTGGAGCGTACGGCGAGGGTTGTCTTCTTTCGGCTCGTGTGCTGGCCAAAGACAACGGGGTGTCCTATGCGCTAGCCTGCAAAATCCTGCAGAAACTGGCTGGTGCAGGCATTGTCAAGAGTACGATGGGGCCCAAGGGCGGGTTTCAGCTGTCGAAAAATCCCGAAAAAATAGAGTTTAAGCAGGTTGTCGAAGCGGTTCAGGGGCCGATCAGCGTGAATAAATGCCTGGTGGGTGACTATCTGTGTCCGCTCAAGGGCAAGTGTCCGGTTCATCCGAAGATGGCCGTTCTGCAATCGCAGATCAATGGCTATCTAAAGAAGTTGACATTACAGGAATTTATTAGCGGAGAGTAGAAAAAATGGATAAAATTGAGAAACAGACAGACTGCCTTGAGGCCTGTTATGGAAAAGCAGCCGTTCTTGAACAATTGATCGCCTATGCCGATGATTCCATTGTCAGTAAGACCCTTTTGGATAAACCCATTGGTACGATTACCCTGTTCGCCTTTGATAAGGGGCAACGACTCAGTGAGCATACCGCGCCGTTTGATGCCGTGGTGCAGGCCGTTGATGGGCAGGGGGTGGTTACGATTGACGGGGCCGACCATACGGTGGACACCGGACAGATTGTTATCATGCCGGCCAATATTCCGCATGCGGTGCGGGCGGAGAAAAAATTCAAAATGTTGTTAACGATGATTCGCGTTAAAAAAACAAAGTCGTGATTGTTTACGGCAAGAGGAACCACGAATGAACACCAATAAACTTGGGGCGGTCGAGTGAGCAACCAATAAAAAGAGAACCACGAAAAAAAGAAAAGATGGTAACCGCAGATTTCGCAGATTTTCGCAGATTAAAAAGAAAAAAAGAACCACGAAAGGCACGAAAAACAAAAAAAATTAACCTAAGAGAAGCAAAAGTTGATCGCCTGCTTTTCTCAACATAACCATTTGTTAAATAAAGAATTACAGCGTTTCAATAAAAAAAACGACGCATAAAAAACAAGGAAATACAAGATTGTATTACGAATAAAAAAGGTGAAGAAAGAAACCACGGGACTCACTGAATGACACGGAAAAAAGTATAACGCGAAAGACGCAAAAGAGGCAAATGGCGCAAGTGTTAAAAGAATATAAAATAGCGACTTTTGCGACTCTTGCGTCGCTTGCGTTAAAAAATAGGAAATTAAAAAAATGTTTGTTAAAGAGTATAAATCACGAATGGCCATGAATGTGCAGCACACGCGGTATTAGTGTGTATTTGTGTCTATTCGTGGTTCTCTTTGGTATAAATGGCTACACGAAATTTTAATTGGAAAGGATAAACAGATGTTTTGCTATCAATGTGAACAAACGATCGGGGGCAAAGGATGCTCAAAGAATGTCGGCGTGTGTGGTAAGACGGCCGAAACCGCGGACCTGCAGGACCTTCTGATCTATGCGTCGCAGGGTATTTCCATGTATGCGCATCGGGCGGGACAACTCGGTCTGACGGACCGGGCGGCCGATCAGTTTGTCGTCGAGGCGTTGTTTACCACGGTGACCAATGTGAACTTCGATCCAGTTCGTCTGGAGGCGCTGATTGCCAAGGCAGGTCAGGTTCTCGATCAGGCCAAGGCGATGTACAGTGAGGCCTGCCAAAAGAACGGTACGGAACCGGAGCATCTGGTCGGTCCGGCTCAGTGGCAGGTTCCCGGCAGCCGGGATGAAATGCTGACTCAGGCCGCTTCGCACAGTATCGCTAACCGGCTCCAAGCGTATGGTGCGGATATTGCGGGACTGCAGGAATTGATTGTGTACGGTCTGAAGGGGACGGCGGCCTATGTGGATCACGCAAAGATTTTGGGTATCGAAGATGACGGCGTGTATGCGTTCTTCCATGAGGCGATGGACTTTTTGACCGGGCCGCTGGCTACCGATGTCGATGCACTGGTCGCGATGTCGCTGAAGGTTGGCGAAGTCAACTTGAAAGCCATGGGCTTGCTTGATGAGGCCAACACTGGCGTCTACGGCCATCCTGAGCCGACCGTGGTGCGTGTTACGCCGGTTAAGGGAAAAGCGATTCTCGTGTCCGGCCATGACCTAAAAGACCTGGATTTACTTTTGAAGCAGACCGAAGGCAAGGGTATCAATATCTATACGCATGGCGAGATGCTGCCGTGTCTGGCCTACCCGGAATTGAAAAAGTATAAACATCTTGTGGGTAACTATGGCGGCGCCTGGCAGGATCAGAAAAAAGAGTTCGACGCGTTTCCCGGTTCGATCCTGATGACGACCAACTGCATTCAGAAGCCGCAGGAGACCTATAAGGGCCGCATCTTTACGACCGGGCTGGTCGCGTGGCCGGGCGTGGTGCATATCGGTCCCGATAAGGACTTTACTTCGGTGATTGACGCGGCTCTGGCGGCGGATGGATTTACCGAAGATGCCGAAGAGAAGACGATTACTATTGGCTTTGGACATAATGCGGTAATGAATGTGGCGCCTGCGGTAATCGATGCGGTTAAGGCAGGCCAGATCAAACACTTCTTTCTGATCGGTGGTTGTGACGGTGCCAAGCCGGGCCGTAACTACTTTACCGATCTGGCCCAGCAGGTTCCGGATGATTGTGTCATTCTGACGCTGGCGTGCGGTAAGTATCGCTTTAACAAATTGCCGTTTGGTGATATCGGTGGGATTCCGCGGTTACTGGACATCGGCCAGTGTAATGATGCGTATTCGGCGATCCAGATTGCGGTTGCTCTGGCCGATGCGTTCGAGTGCGGTGTCAACGACCTGCCGCTGTCGATGGTGCTGAGCTGGTACGAGCAAAAGGCCGTTTGTATTCTGCTGACGCTGCTGCATCTGGGGATCCAGAATATCAAGCTGGGGCCGACACTGCCGGCGTTCATCGGGCCGAATGTGCTGAATGTTCTGGTCGAAAAGTTCAATATCGCTCTGATTACCACGCCCGAAAAGGACCTGGCGGAGATGCTCGCTTAAAAGAATAAAAATAAGCCACAGAGGACACAGAGGTTAAAGAGTATAATTATTTTTTATCTCGGTGTTCTCTGTGAACTCTGTGGCAAATAATGGGGCCATTATGGCACTGCGAAATATCGTTAAGATCGATGAAGACAAATGTAACGGCTGCGGCCAGTGTGTGAATGCCTGTGCTGAAGGCGCGATCCAGATGATCGACGGGGTGGCCAAACTCGTCAGCGAGATTTACTGCGACGGGCTGGGTGCGTGTCTGGATTGCTGTCCGGTTGATGCAATCACCATCGAGCAGCGTGAAGCCGCTGAGTTCGATGAGGAAGCGACAAAACAATATCTCGAAGAGAGCTGGCTCGCAATAAGACCGCCTATGAACAACAAGCCCCCAAAGCCAAGCCCGAGGGGTTTGTCTGTCCGGGTTCGCGGATGATGAATTTTGACAATCAATCAACAACTGACGCATCTGTGCCGCAAGGTGATGTGTCCTCGCAACTGGGCCAGTGGCCGGTGCAGCTTACGCTGGTTTCGCCGATGGCGCCATATTTTGTCGGGGCCGATCTGATGCTGGTGGCTGATTGTGTGCCGTTTGCGATGGGTGATTTTCATACGAAATTTTTGAAAGGTAACGCCATCGCCGTGGCCTGCCCGAAACTGGATGATACCGGCGCTTATGTTCAAAAGATCGCCGATATCCTGACCACTGGAAAACCGAAATCGCTGACAGCCGTCCACATGGAGGTTCCCTGCTGCAATGGCCTGCGCGTCCTCGCCGAAAAAGCGATTGCCTAGTCTAGTTCGGATCTGACCATTAAAGACATCACCATCAGTTTACGCGGTGAAGTGCTGTAAAACAAAAGCGGAGCGGCGCAAGCCGCCCGATTAAACGCTCGGGGTTTCTTGAAAACACTGAGGGGGATGCCTAAACGCTATCGGTCGGCTTGCGCCGACGCGCTGTTGTTATTCCACCGTCCATCGCAGGTTGGGAATATCTTCGGGTTTGACGAACTCGACACGCCCGTCGGCGAAGGCGATGTTGGCGCCGGGATTATTTTCGCCGTGGCGGTCGGTGACAACATCATCCGGCCCGCCGACTTGGTTCCAGCCGGGAGCACTTTCAAATAGCAACACCAGATCCGGCGGTAACTCATTCGCATCCGCCGGAATGTTCTCATTCATCGCATAACTGCATGGGCCGATTTTGTCGACGGGACATATAAAATACTTATCCATTCCATCTAAATATTGCTGGATATTTTCACACCATTGACCTGTAGATGGATACATCTGATCATTTTCTTTGTAGAGCGACACTGCCATCATGGTTTGTTTTAAGTTGGTTTTGCAGACAATAAGACATGCTTGTTCTTTGGTGGGACAATGACATGGGATTATAAGAGCGAATATGAAAATTGAAAGCAGTATAAGCAGCAGGATATAAAGTCGCTTGTTTGGTTTTTTGTCTGTCTTTTCTTCCATCTTTTGCCCCGTTTTTCAATTGGATGTTGATTATTGCAGATTGTATATGGGCGAAGGGGTGTTGTAAATGGGAAAGTTGGCGGATGCATAAACGGCCTGAAAGGCCGGTATAACTTAGCCCAGGGCAACGCCTTGGGTATAGGAGCATTCAATTCCAATTCACCCTGAAGGGGCAGAATATATTGCCCTTACAGGGCGAAACATTATATGGGATTCTGTTACCCAGCCCGTTTGGCTGGGCTAAGATATGTTAGCCCTTCGGGCTACTTTGTCGCTATGGCTCGATCTCGCAACCGGGGAAAATCTGTTGGAACAGTTCGAGTTCGAGAATCAGTCTCAGATAGGCCTGCGTGATCTGTTGGTCGGTATAGTCCGGATGGCGATGGCGGATACCGGCTTTGGTGATTTGACGGAGGTTATCGCAGAGTTGAAATGTCAATTCAGCTCGACCGGGCAAGCCCATCCTACGCAGGGTTTCGATTTGCTTTAACTCTGTTATTTGTGATGTGTCCGCACTTCTTACCATATAGTTATTATACAGCATGCAAGGGTATTGTAAATGGGAAAATTGAGATGCCTTCTTAAGCGGCCTGAAAGGCCGGTATAACTAAATTTCATCAATCTCAATTTTTCCCAATGCGGCCAACGCGATTCGAACATTGCCAAAGGGGGCACTGACGGCAAAGCCTGCTACATGCGGGGACAACCTCTCGATCATCTCACGGGCGATCTCGATCCCGATTCTTCTGCCGTCTTCGCGTGTTGCTGCTTTGGACATTCGTTTGAGCAATTCATCCGGCACCACCACACCGGGGACTTCGTTGGCCATGAACTCGGCGTTCTTGTAGCTGGTAAACGGCCAGATGCCTGCGATGAACGGCAGGCCGCAATTCTTGACAGCCGCTGCGAATGTAAAGAACATCTCCGTATCAAACACCGGCTGGGTAATTACATATTCAGCTCCCGCGGCGATCTTCTGCTTAAACCGTTCGATCTCGCGATTCAGCTCAGAGGCCACCGGATTGGCGCCAACACCAATCGTCAAGTCAAGCTGTTGGGGCAATTCATTGCCGGCGATATCCAGTCCGCGGTTCAGTCCATCGGCAACCTTTGTTAATGCCACTGAATCCAGATCAAATACTCCCGTTGCATTCGGGTATTCGCCCAACTTCGGTGGGTCACCGGTGATTAGCAGAACATTTTGCAGCCCCATCGCCTGAATGCCGAGCAGGTCGGACTGCAACCCGATCAGGTTTTTGTCCCGGCAGCAAATATGCAGGATCGTTTCAATTTCAGCGGCCTGCTCGATCTTCAATGCTGTTACCAGCGGCGACAAACGCGCACTGGCACGCGGTCCGTCGGGGATGTTGATCGCGTCAATTCCGTGTGCCGCACACAGCTTGGCATTTTCAATTACCTTGGCTGTGTCCACACCTCGCGGCGGCGTCAGTTCGATGCAGGTAATTGGCTCACCAGCGGCTAACTTTGCCCCTAGCTTGCTTTTATCCGCAAGCGGCGTCGGTTCGGTTCCGACCGGCTTTTCCTCTCGAATATCGATGTGTACAACGGCTGGTTTAGCCGTCATGGCTTTGGCCAAGGGTCGCAGTGTCTTGGTGATTTCACGGATATGTGCTGGTGTTGTTCCGCAGCATCCACCGATCAGGCGGGCGCCGTTTTCGTAGAACCGCTTGGCATATTCGGCCATGTACTCCGGTGTACACATATACAGCGTGCGGCCCTCGACCCGGCGGGGCAGTCCCGCGTTCGGCTGGATCGACAGTGGTTTATCCGTTACTTTCCGCAGCCGCTTGAGTCCTTCAAGCATATCCGACGGCCCCAGTGAACAGTTCAGCCCCACCGCAACGACTGCATCATATCGGGCAATCTCGGCGATGGCTTTTTCGATGCGAGTTCCGAAAAAAGTTTCCAATTGTTCCGTGCAGGTTATCTGTGCCACAATCGGCAGGCTTGTCTTCGCGATCGCCTCAATCGCAATCGCCAGTTCGGCGGTACTTGTAAAAGTTTCCAGCAGTAGAAAATCGACTCCACCTTTGGCCAGTGCCTCAGATTGGGCAGCAAAGGCATCACGGAGTTGTCGTTTTAATTTTTGTCCGGGGGCAGGATTGTTTTTGCCGGTTGGCCCGATGGCTCCGGCAACAAGATGATCTTTGCCTGCAACTCTCCTGGCCAGTTCAGCGGCGGCGATGTTGATAGAAGTGCCTTTGTCGGCCAGTCCGAAACGGGCGAGTTTGAACTGGTTAGCGCCAAAGGTATTCGTTTCGATAAAATCGCAACCGGCGTCAAGGTATTCTTGGTGAATGGTTTCAATCAATTCCGGCCGGGTCAGGCTTAGCTCGTCAAAACAGGTGTTCAAAAAGAATCCGTGCTGATAGAGCATCGTCCCCATTGCCCCGTCGCCGATGACAATTCCCTGCTCAAGCTGATTATTTAAGTTCAAATCTGCCATACTCATTTTATAATAATCCTGACCAAATTATAGTAACCCTGACTGAAAACTGGTGGTTTTCCTATGAAACCAACCAAACTATCACGAAAATGGGACAAAATCAATGAATTGCAATCATTTTTAATGAAAACGGTTTTTATCGGTCGAAAATGGTTTAGAGAGTGTATCGTGTGAGTCGGGTTGCGAAATGGCTTGCAATTATACAATTGCCGGCTATACTATTCCTCCAACTTTTGAGGAAGTGATTTACCGTATAGAGAAAAAGGATTTTAATACAATCTCGGGAAAAAGCTATGGACCTGAAAAAAATAAAAGAACTGATAGACATAATGAAGGAAAATGACTTGGTGGAGTTAGAGATTGTCGATGGCGATTCGAAAGTCCATCTCAAAGGCCCCCATGCAGCAGTCCCAGCGATGCCTCCCGCGCCGACTCCTGCCGCACCAGCAACCCCGGTTTCGGCCGCTCCGGCTCCGGCAGAAGCGGTTGATGACGGGCTGATTAAAATTGAATCACCCATTGTGGGGACTTTCTATCCGTCGCCCAGCCCGGAATCTGACTCGTATGTCAAGGTCGGCGATCAGGTTAACGCTGATACCGTTGTATGTATTATTGAGGCCATGAAGGTGATGAACGAAATCAAGGCCGAGGTCGGCGGGGTTATCGCGGAAGTATGCTGTGAGGATGGCGAGGCGATTGAATTTGGTCAGGTCCTTTTCAAAGTGCGCCCCTAATTCATAAGATATCCGGTGTAAAGTCGGGACTCCTCAAATTTGATATCTAAGTATTCCGAAAGAATTTTATGTTTTCAAGAGTCTTAATTGCAAATCGAGGCGAAATTGCGCTCCGTATTATCCGGGCTTGTCACGAGCTTGGAGTCGAGGCGGTCGTGGTCTATTCAGAAGCCGACCGGGATGCGGCGTATGTGCAGTTGGCCGATGAGGCGATTTGTATTGGTCCGGCGGCTGCGGCTAAGAGCTATCTGAACATTCCCGCGATCATCAGTGCCGCTGAGCTTGCGGATGTCGATGCGATTCATCCGGGATATGGCTTTTTTTCTGAAAACGCACATTTTGCGGATATTTGCAACGACTGTGGTATTGTGTTTATCGGCCCGGATCCGGAGTCTATGCGTCAGCTTGGCGACAAGGTGGCCGCCAGAGCGCTTGCCAAGAAGGCAAGAGTGCCGGTTGTGCCGGGTTCTGAGGGCGAAATTAAGGACGAAGCCGAGGCGATTAAATTAGCGAATAAGATCGGTTATCCGGTGATCGTCAAGGCCGCCGCCGGTGGTGGCGGTCGCGGAATGCGGGTTGCGCATAATGACATCAGTTTGCGAAAGGGCTTTATCGCAGCGAAGACCGAGGCCGAAGCGATCTTTAAAGATGGAACCGTGTACATTGAGAAGTTTATTGTAGAACCGCGACATGTTGAAGTGCAGCTTATGGCCGACAAAAGCGGTAACGCGGTCCATTTCTACGAACGAGACTGCACCATCCAGCGGCGACATCAGAAACTGATTGAGGAATCGCCATCTCCGGTACTCAATGAAAAGACGCGCGAGGAATTGTGCAAATCGGCACTTCGACTCGTTAAGGAAGCTAAATATCATAACGCCGCAACATGCGAATTCCTGCTTGATAAGCATAATAATTACTACTTCATTGAGATCAACACCCGGATTCAGGTGGAACATCCCGTCAGCGAAATGGTAACAGGGCACGATCTGATCAAATGGCAGCTTAAAATTGCTTCTGGCGAGGCATTGGATATAAGACAGCGAGACATCCGCCACACCGGATGCGCGATGGAGTGCCGCATTAACGCCGAAGACCCGGCTCGCGACTATGCTCCCTGTCCCGGACGGGTGGACGAGTTCATTGTTCCCGGCGGTATGGGAGTTCGTGTGGATACACATCTTTATCAGGGTGCGATGGTTTCGCCGTATTATGACTCGATGATTGCCAAGCTGATCGTCCATCGGCCGACGCGCGAAGAAACGATTGCCACGATGAAACGCGCCTTGCGGGAGTTTAAGATCGGGCCGATCAAAACGACGATCCCGACGTGTCTGGAAATCCTGTCGCACCACCTGTTCGTCAAAAGCGAGGTCGACACCAGCTTCATCGAACGCCACATGGGGTAAACAAACAGCGAGAGGGCGAAAGCCCTCCGATTGGGATACCTGTGGCTTCCGTTTTCGATACACCGTTGCTATTATCAATCATCATTGTCGCATAGTTGCGGCACTTCCGTTTTTTATTTGACTTGTGTGGGGTTTTGGGTAAACTACGGGGCCTTTACACTGGCAGTAGTCGTGGATTTAGAAACTCATGGAGATCGTATAGTGGGATATAATTGTGTAGTATTGGTTAAGCAAGTGCCGGATACCAAACGGGTTACGGGTCAGGCAATGAACGATGACGGCACGGTGAACCGTGCGGCGCTTCCGGCGATTTTTAACCCGGAAGACCTCAATGCGCTGGAATTGGCACTGGATATCAAGGACCGATTCGGCGGCACTGTTACCGTGATGACAATGGGTTTGCCGACGGCGACAGATGTTTTGCGGGCGGGGATGTTTCGCGGAGCCGATCAGGCGATTTTGGTGACAGATCGTCGTTGTGCGGCCTCAGATACCTTGGCGACGAGCTATATTCTCAGTTGCGGTGTCAAAAAACTCAATCCCGACATTGTCCTTTGCGGCCGTCAGGCAATCGATGGCGACACGGCCCAGGTCGGTCCACAGATTGCTGAAAAGCTGGATATGCCCCAGATTACCTATGTTGAAGACCTCGTCTCGCTGGAGGGTGAAACGATTGTCATCAAACGCAATCTGGGCAATGGCTGGCAGGAAGTCAGAGGCCAATTGCCGGTTCTTTTAACTGTGTTGGATACGGCTAACGAACCGCGTGTGCCGAGGGCCAAACGATTGATGAAGTGCAAGGCCGCTAAGTGCCGTATGGAAGTTGAAAAAGCGGCTAAAGAAGATGATTCGATTGATGTCGATGCGGTGTGTAAGGATTTGGAAGACAGGGGCTTATTGATCAGGCAGTGGGATCTGGACTTTTTGGAAGCGGATATGCAATGGTGCGGCCGGGACGGTTCGCCCACCAAAGTGCATCGTATTCAGAGTGTGGTTTTGGCCGCCAAGGAATCCAAGGATGTCGAGCCCACTCAGGACGCGGTGGAAACAATGGTTCACGAACTGATTGTGGATCACACCATCGGCTGATAAAGATAAAATGAATGGCCCTTTGGGTAACAGGATAACAAGGAAGACGAGATGATTGAAGTCAATAAACAGGGAGAAGTTTGGGTTTTTGCAGAACAGCGCGGCGGCAAGATCGAAGAGACGCCGCTGGAACTGATGAGCAAGGGTCGCGAACTGGCTGATACACTCAAAGTGCCGCTGGCGGCGGTTCTGCTGGGCGATGAGGTAAGCGGTTTGACCGAGCAACTGGCTCGCTATGGCGCCGATAAGGTGTATGTGGCGGAGCATCCGTTGCTGGAATACTATCAGGCCAGCAGTTACGCCAAGGTGGTCGACGAATTGATTCACGAATACGCACCGCAGATCGTTTTGTACGGAGCGACGCCGTGCGGCCGTGACTTAGCGCCACGAGTGGCCAGTTCTGTTAAGGCCGGTCTGACAGCGGATTGCACAGATCTTCTGATCGGCAATCATGAAATCAAAAAGACCGGCACGGTTTATGAGAACCTGTTGTTTCAGGTTCGTCCGGCCTTTGGCGGTAATATCATCGCAACAATTATTAATTATGACCGTTGGCCGCAGATGGCGACGGTGCGTGAGGGCGTGATGCCGATGCCGGAGCCGGATGTTAGCCGCAAGGCGGAAGTTGTCAAGAAAACTGTTCATCTGTCCCAGACTGATTTGGTCATTGATATTATTGCCGAACATATGCAGGCCAAAAAGGTCGATCTCAAGGCCTCGCGGGTTATCGTTGCCGGTGGAGCGGGTGTGGGGAGTAAAGATAATTTCAAACTCGTCTGGGATTTGGCGCATTGTTTGGGCGGAGCGCCCGGAGCGACCCGTGCGGCAGTCGATCTCGGATTTATTGACCGCGATCATCAGGTCGGACAGACCGGTACGACCGTTCGCCCGAGTCTCTATGTGGCTATTGGTATCAGCGGGGCCATTCAGCATCAGGCGGGCATGGCGGACAGCCAGAAGATTATCGCGATCAATAATGACCCCGATGCACCGATCTTCGGTGTGGCCCATTACAAGATCACCGGCGACCTGAACCAAGTGGTTCCGATGATGATCAAGGCGATCAAGGAAAAAGTATAAGAAATCAAAGATAGAACCCAAGTTTAGGGATGGTCAAAGATGGGAAATTTTTATACGGATAATGATGATATTCAATTTTTGTTCCGGCATTTGGATCTGGCAAAGGTTGCCGATTTGCAGGAGGAAAAATTCAAGCATAAAGGTCAGTTTGAAACGGCCCCGGCCGATGCGGACGAGGCGATTACCAACTACAATATGGTACTCGATTCGATTGGCCAACTCAGTGCGGACTTTATCGCACCCCGCAGCGAAGACATTGACAAAGAGGGTAATACGCTGAACGAGGATGGTACGGTCAGCTATGCCAAAGGTATTGCCGAATCGATGGAGGCGCTGGCCAAGGCCGATGTAATGGGCTTTACACTGCCGCATCGTTTTGGCGGGTTGAATTTTCCCTGCCTGATCTACTCCATGGCCATCGAGATCGTCTCTCGTGCGGATGCATCGCTGATGAATATTTTTGGTTTGCAGGGCATTGCCGAGACGATCAATTTCTTTGCTGATGAAGACATCAAAAAACAGTACCTCCCCGATTTTTCCGACGGTAAGGTGACCGGAGCGATGGTACTGACCGAACCGGACGCCGGTTCTGACCTGCAGGCCTGTAACCTGCGGGCGTTTCAGGATGACGATGGCAACTGGCTTCTTCACGGGGTCAAACGCTTCATTACCAATGGCTGCGGCGAGGTTTTACTGGTGTTGTCCCGCTCGGAAGAACGCACTGGCGGCTTGGGCCTGAGCTTGTTCGTCTGTGATCGCGGTCCCACCGTGACGGTTCGTCGTCTGGAAGACAAACTTGGTATTCACGGTTCACCAACTTGTGAACTGTTCTTTGACAATACGCCGTGCCAACTTATCGGCGAACGCCAGCGCGGCCTGGTAACCTATGTGATGAGCTTGATGAACGGCGCCCGTATCGGTATCGCCGGTCAGTCCATGGGCATCGCCGAAGCGACCTATCGCGTCGCGCGGGATTATGCCGCCAGTCGTGAGCAGTTTGGCGTGCCGATCGAAAAACTGCCTGCTGTACGCGATATGGTGATCGATATGAAAATGAACATCGAAGCCGGTCGGACACTGTTGTACGAAACTGGCTGGATCGTGGATCACGAAATCGGCTTGAATAAGATCATCAATAACGCTGAGGATAAGGCCACTGCCAAGGCCGCCAAGAAAGAGCTGAAATTCATCAAACGGCTGGCCGGAATGATGACGCCGATGAGCAAGTATTTCTGCTCTGAGATGTCCAATACCGTATCCTACGATGCGATCCAGGTGCTGGGCGGCAGCGGCTACATGCGTGACTATGCCTGCGAACGACATGCACGCGACGCCCGCATTACGACAATCTACGAAGGTACCAGTCAGTTACAGGTTGTCGCAGCCGTTCGCGGTGTTTGCGGCGGAACCTGCGAGAAATATTTGGCCCAGTTGGCCCAGAGAGACTACGTCGACAGCGTACAGGACTTATTGGCGTTGTTGAAAGAAGGCACCGAGACACTGCTGGAATGTGCGGCATTTGCCAAGGGCCAGAGCATCGATTATATGGATCTCTATGGACGACAGTTGGTGGATATCGCGATTGCTCTAATCGATGGCTATCTGTTCTGCGGACAGGCCTCCAGCAAGGTCGATATGGAGGTGGCGGTTGCAGATAATGGTGATGCCGAAGCACCCAAAACGGTTCCGATGACCCAGCGCAAGGAGATTCTTGCCCGCCGGTACATCACCCGCAACGCGGTCCTGATCAAAAAGTTGGCCGCAGAAGCCCTCTCTGGCGACAAGACCACTTTCAGTGAATACGAAGCCCTCATCGGCCCCGTCCCGGAGATTGCGTAAAACACGATTGTAAAACGATAAAAGATTGTTACAATACCAGCCCCGGCCAACCGTCGGGGTTTTTTTGTGATATAACAGAAGACAGGGGTAGATTATGCTCAAAGCAGTGATTTTTGATTTTGACGGAGTGATTGCCGATTCGGAGGCCTTGCATTACAAGGCACTGAATGCGGTCCTTAACCGGTACGGTGTTGATGTGCCAAAAGAAGTCCATTGGCAAAAATATCTGGGCTATTCGGATCGTGAAAATATCGAGGCGGTCAATGTTGATTATGGAATGGAATGGGATAGCGCTAGGGTGCAGGTGTTGATCGACGAGAAAAAGGTCGTGTTCGATGAGCTTATTGTCAGTGGTTCGATTATTATCGACGGTGTGGCAGTATTCATTCAGCGGTTGATTGACGCCGGTATTCGCCGGGCGGTTTGTTCCGGGGCGTTGCGGAGTGATATTGACCTGATGCTGGCCGGAACTGATTTCAAGCATGCGTTTGAGGTGATTGTCACCGCCGATGATGTCACCCACGGAAAACCCGACCCCAAGGGCTACCTCATGGTGATGGACAAACTTAACCAAAATGGAACCGATCCGATCGAAGCAAATCAATGCGTTGTGATCGAGGATTCTCACTGGGGGTTGGAGGCGGCGGCAGCAGCAGAAATGCAGCCGGTCGCGGTAACCAATACATATTCCCGAAGTGAACTGGAGCGGAAGGGGCGAAAAGTTGTTGATCGACTGGACGAGTTGACGATTAATGATTTGCATCATCTCTGCGAGCAAGCCGAATAGTATAAACAAAATGTCTTTCTGGGCAAGTGTCTAATCTTATAAGAAATAGTGTTTTTCTGTGCTAAAAACGCTATTTCTACTCCTCAACTTGACTTTTTGACATCCGCCTCTATACTTTTATTGTCTTTCTCGTTTTTTTGCCGTGCGGGGAGGGTCTATATTGTTTTAGGTTGTGAGAACACAATGCGGCAGACGGGGTGGGATTGTTGTGCTGTTCGATAAGTTACGAGATGATTAAGGAGCCCCATGAGGGGGCGTATTACGGAGACACCTTGGCTGGCAAGTGGGATTATAACCTGATTAGCCGGATTCAGCAGGCCAATGATATTATCGATGTCATTTCCGAGCACTTGAATCTGGTAAAAAAAGGAAAAGAAATGGTTGGCTTGTGTCCGTTCCACGCCGACCATAAGCCCAGTATGTCCGTCAGTCCCGTCAAGCAGATATTCAAATGCTTTGCTTGCGGTGCCGGCGGCGATGTCTTAAAGTTCGTCCAGATGAAGGAGAACTTAACATTCCCTCAAGCTGTAGAGAGATTGGCACAACGAGCTGGGATTGAAATTGAACCCGTCCGGCGACAGGGGGATAGCTCTCAGGCGGGTCAGCTTGACTCGTTGAAGCTGGAAAAAATAAATGCTTGGGCATTAAAGAGTTGGGTGGAAAACCTTTGGCATCCTGAAAGGGGTGCCGATGTACGAAAATATATTAATGATCGGGGTCTCTCGGAAGATATTGCACGAAAATGGCAGCTTGGCTTTGCGGTGGACGCTTGGGACAATCTTACCGGAAAGGCCGCTCATAAAACCGATGCCGCCAAATATCTGACCCAGGCAGGGTTGGCGGTCGAACGGGAACATGGCGGCTGCTATGACAAATTCAGGAATCGGTTGATGTTCCCGATTTTAGATGTAACCGGCCGCGTGATCGGTTTCGGCGGAAGAACGCTGGGTGATGATCCGGCCAAATACATGAACTCTCCGGCGACGGTGCTGTTTGATAAAAGCCACTCGCTCTACGGTCTGGATCAGTCGCGAGAAGCGATCTCGCAGAGCGGAACGGTTGTTGTGGTTGAGGGCTATACCGATGTGATGATGGCGCATCAGTTTGGGATTAAAAATGTCGTCGCCGCGTTGGGTACGAGTTTAACCACTGGCCATGCGAGAATATTGCGGCGGTACGCCAAACGCATCGTATTGATCTTCGACAGTGATGTCGCCGGAAAATCCGCCGCCAACCGGGCGTTGGAGGTTTGCCTGGATCAGAAGATCGATGTACAGCTTGCATTTGTCCCCGAGGGCAAGGATCCGTGTGATTACCTGCTCGAAGCCGGTCCTGAAGCATTCAGAAATGTGATTGACGCGGCCGAAGATATACTCGAGTTTAAATGGAAAGTTCTGAACGAGCAGCTTGAAGGCGGTCAGAATCTGTCAGATCGCACCGAAGCGATTCGCCAGTTTCTGCAGACAGCGGCGCCAGCGCTGCAGGCCCGACAAATGGATTCAGTTAGTCGAACGGTGGTGTTGAGTCGGCTCAGTGAGTTGCTGGGTGTTTCCGTAAGTCGTATCGAGGAAGAGATTGCCGCTGTTCAAAAACAAAAACGCCGTACACAGCGACCCGATGATATGGACGAGCAGGCAGAACGGACCCCTGATGTGGATGTGAATTTGGCTTCAAAGGCACAACGAGAGGTTCTGGAGGCATTGCTTGGGAAACCCGATTGTTTCCGGCAGGTTTCCGCTCGGATTTCTGTGGGTGATTTTGGCCCGGATGAACACTTGAAGGAGTTAGCGGGGGCTGTTTTTGATGTTCTCTCGCAAGAACCTCCGTTGCAATTGTCGCATGTTTATAGCCGGATTGAATCACCGCAGGCGTCCGGCTTACTGGCAGAACTGCAAATGGCAGCCGAGCAAAAAACCGAGTTGCTTAGCCAACTGGAAGGAGCGCTTTCGGAACTGGAAAACCGCAGACAGGATAGCCGGATTCAGGCACTCAAGCAGGGTATGGATAAAGATGATGAATTAAAACAGATGCTCAGCCAGATTGCCAAAAAAGGGCCGAATCTGAGAAATGCCGGGATTCGTTCTTAAGCGTTCCTGACGATCGAAATATTTTTTAGACGAAAAAACAAAGGAAACAAATGACTTCAAAAAAAGGCAAAAAGGAGCAGGATGTCCACAAACAGGATGTCATTGAGAAGGCCCAAGATGACAATAATTCCGATCTGTCTGATAAATCTGTGGAGTCCGAAGATACAAAGTCGCTGACAGAGGAGACTGAAAAAGAGTCCGAAGCGGCCAGTGCTGCCCGTAAGGAAAAAATCGAACAGACCATTAAATCGATTATTGTCAATGCCAAGAAAAAGGGCTACCTGACCTACGAGGAGTTGAACAATACGCTCCCGGATGAAATTATTAGTCCCGCGCGGCTGGATAGTCTTCTGATGACATTTGATGAAATGGGAATTCAATTGTTAGATGAGGCTGTTGCCACGAAAGATGACGACGATAGTTTTGAGGATACAGACAAAAACGGACACACTGAAGGGGAGGACGATCGTGCCCTTGAGGCGGCGCTGATAGAGCCGGAAGTTCGTAAGATCGACGATCCAATACGGATGTATCTGACGCAGATGGGCGAAATCCCCTTGTTGACGCGTGAAGAGGAAATCAATCTTGCCAGAAAGATTGAACTGACGCGTCTGGCATTCCGGCGTAAAGTGCTTGAGAGTGATTATTGTTCCAGAGCTGCAGTGGAAGTTCTTCAGCAGGTTAGTGAGGGAATGCTGCCGTTTGACCGAACGATGAAAATGAGCAGCGGAGAAGCTCAGGAAAGAGCTGTTACTAAGAGCCGTATTCCTATCAATATGGATACGGTAAATAAGTTGCTGGATCGCAATGCGGGTATTTTCCTGGCATTGGTACAGACCGATGATGCGGATGCGATTAAACAGAGCATGAAACAAATTCATCGAAATCGCAGGAAAATTGCCTCACTGCTGGAAGAACTGCGTTTACGGACCAGCCGCATTCAGCCAATGATGAAAAAGCTGCAGGGCATCCAGCAAAAGATGCACCAGTTGCAGAAGTTGATTCAAGTAGGGCCGACACAGGATTATGATCCTGAAGATATTGAAGCGATGAAACAGGAACTCAAGGGTATGCAGGAACTGATTCTGGAAACGCCGAATCAGTTGGATAAACGATTGTGGGCCGTAGAAGTGGTGCATACTCAATACGAAGAGGCCAAGCGTAATCTTTCCGGAGGCAATTTACGGCTGGTTGTTTCGATCGCGAAGAAATACCGTAATCGTGGGCTGAGCTTTCTCGATATTATTCAGGAAGGTAATACCGGCTTGATGCGGGCCGTGGATAAATACGAGTATCGTAGGGGATATAAATTCAGCACCTATGCCACTTGGTGGATTCGACAGGCGATCACCCGGGCCATTGCCGATCATGCCAGGACGATTCGTATTCCGGTTCATATGATCGAAACGATGAGTAAACTCAGGACGATTGGTAAGGATCTGTTGCAAAAGTTCGGCCGGGAGGCAACGATCGAAGAGATTGCGGAAGTCGCCAAGATGAGTGTTACCGAAACCCGTCGTGTCCTGAAGATCAGTAAGCATCCATTTAGTCTGGATCGTCCCATCGGTGAGAGTGAAGACAGTTACTTTGGTGACTTCATCGAAGATGACACGGCTGAATCGCCTGTTCAGTCCGCCACTCAGGAAATGCTCAAGGACCGTATCGATGAAGTCCTCAAGACCTTAACCTATCGTGAACGCGAGATTATTAAGCTGCGATACGGGATCGGCGATGGCTATACCTATACGTTGGAAGAGGTCGGTCGTATTTTCAAGGTGACGCGCGAGCGTGTGCGGCAGGTTGAGGCCAAAGCGATTCGAAAACTCCAGCATCCGGTGCGTGCGAGAAAACTGGAAGGTTTCATGGATGATCACTCGGATTAGCCGCTGATTACAGGATTTCCATCGCGACGGCGGTTACATCATCGATTTCGCCGGGCTTGAAGTGATACTCTTTAGCTGTGTTGCTAAGGGCTTCGATCATCGGCTCTACGGGAAGGCGGCACATCTCAGAAAACGGCTCATTGAAACAGAATTGCCCGTCATCATCGCTGGCCCCGATGAGGGGTTCGGCGCCGTCCGAAAAGACGAAGAGTTTGTCGCCGGGCTGAAGTTGGATGGACTTCTGCTCGAAGTCGGCCTCGGGGAAAACGCCGAGCAGTCCGCCGCGGCTTTGAAGCTGAACAAGCTGATTATCGCGAATCAGTACCGGGTAGGGGTGTCCCGCACGGGAATAATCCAGTTGAAGCGTCTTAATATTCAACAATCCGTAGAAGCAAGTCGCAAACAAACATCCAGCTAATTCTTGCTCCGACATTCGAAGGTTCAGCGTGGTAATCACTTCCCACGGCTTGAAAATCGTGTACTTATCATTGATTGTCTGCCGCATGATGGCGGCTTGTTTCAGGAACATTGTCAATAGAGCTGCCGGCATAGAGTGTCCTACGGCATCGGCAAGATAAAAACCGATATACTTCTCGTCCAGCCGGGCGATGTCGTAAATATCCCCGGATACCCACTCGGCGGGGCGGAACATCGTGGCCCAGCGAATATTTCCGGCATGGGGCAACCGCGTTGGGAGAAAGTTCCGCTGGACATGTCCGGCCATTTCAAGTTGCTTGGCGGTATCTTCGTTTACTGAGAGTTGACAGGTGTGAGCGTCCTTTTCGGACAGATCCCGCTGCAATCGTTTATAGAATTTCACATTGCTTTCGATCCGTGCCCAAAGTGGGGCATAGTCCACAGTGTCAATCTTTGAAGCAAGCGGCAGATCGTCAAGCTGGAAAAAATCGGGGCAGTTATGGATAATAATCGAGATGTCCTTCTGATCCAGTTGTTTGAATAGCTCCTGAAATACCGCGGCGTTATTGGTATCGATCGATCCGGCGTCAAAAATAACCGTTCCCAGGATGCTGCGGCTGTGAATACAGGAGTTAAAGTTGCTGCTTGCAACTTGGTCCCATAAATACCCATTTTCATTGAGCCGTTTGGTCAATTCGTCAGAAATAGGCCGATCCCCGACAAACAGCACATGGACCGGTGCCGTTTGATTTTGTGAACAGGTTGTCATGTCAGTTTTCGTGATCATTTTTTCCGCCGGAGCATAAATCTCTTGGTATTCCTATTTCGGACAATGGAATCTCTTACTTAATGATGCAATGGCGTATTTTTACAATTCAGACCGGATTGGATTTTTAATTGCATGGTTTTCAACTCTTTATAGACAAAGAGGTTAGGGATTTCCCGGTTGTCATATGTTCATTTTGATGCCTCTGTGGATATGCGGTTTGCCCGTAACTACTTTATTAATGAATCCTTATGGTTAGTCATGGGTTCTCTAATTTCAAATCATATTTTATTGTTTTGCTTTTTTGAGTTGTCAGTGGTATCATGATGTCTAATGAACATAGTAGTAGTGTTATGGCAGAGAAAATGAGAGCCGCGCACTGACCCATCAGCATGGGCGGTGCGTGGTTTTTTTGTTGGCTTTTGGGTCTTGAAATTTTATCGTAACCATGGAGCAAAAGATGAATTTTTTGAAATTTCACAATTATTTTTCCCCGGCGACTCACATCGAGCGTCTGCCGGATGAACAGATCAAAAAGCGATATTCCCGGTGCCGCTGGGGTGTTCTTGAGTCAACTTTTACAGGGTACGCCACATTTTACCTTGTCAGAAACAACCTTTCGATCGTTTCAATGGATATGGAGCAGGCACTACATTATAGTCACTCAATGATCGGTAATATCCTCGCCATTACTGCCATATCCTATGGACTTGGTAAGTTTCTGATGGGGTCTGTTTCAGATAGGAGTAATCCCCGTAAATTTATGGCTTTTGGATTGCTTATTACAGCGATCTTAAATTTACTTTTCGGCAGTGCCAGTCATTATGGAATCCATTTGCTACTCTGGGGGCTAAACGGGTTTGTTCAGGGAATGGGTTGGGGCCCGTGCGGTAGGTCGATTGGTCACTGGTTCAGTGTGCGTGAAAGAGGCACGGTTTTTAGTTTGTGGAATGTATCTCACAATGTCGGCGGCGGTATTGCGGGGGTCCTGTCGGCTCAGGCCGCGGTGGCTTTTGGCTGGCGAAATGCGTTCTACTTTCCTGCCGCAATCGCGATTATCGGAGCGATTTATCTTTTCTTCAGATTGAAAGATACCCCTCAATCGGTGGGCCTGCCGCCTATTGAAGAGTATAAGGATGACTTCACTGAGGATGAAAAGCTGCACGGGACACATGAGCAGGAACTGACCGCAAAACAGTTGTTTTTAGACTACACCTTAAAGAATAAATACATTTGGTTGTTAGCGATTGCCAATCTTTTTGCTTATATTGTTCGTTACAGTATGTACGATTGGGGGCCGTTGTATCTTCGTGAGGTTAAAGGGGCCTCTTTGTCCGATGGCGGCATTGCTGTGTTGCTGCTGAATTTTGGCGGGATTCCTTCGACCATTCTTCTCGGCTGGCTCTCTGACAAACTTGGCGGCAGGCGGGGCATGGTGGCTGTTTTATGCATGTTCCCTATCGCATTTGCATTTATGGGGATCATCGTTAACCCGGCCGGCCATCTCTGGGTTGATATGACAATGTTGATGATCATTGGTTTTTTGGTTTATCCGGTAATCAATCTGATTACGATTATGGCACTGGATTTAACCTCTAAAAAGGCGATTGGTACCGCCGCCGGTTTCATTGGGTTGTTTGGTTATTTGGGCCGAGTGATTCAGGCCTCCGGATTTGGTTGGATGGCGGATCATTTTGGTGAGCTTTATGACCCTCAAACGGCGTGGAATATTATTCTGTGGACCATTGTTGGTTGTGCGGCTATTTCTGTTTTTCTTCTTGGCTTTACATGGAAATTAAAGCCAAAAGCTTAAAAGAAGGCATTCTGCCGGAGAGGATGACCTAATCGAAATGGTAAAATACGACAATACGATTATTGCGGCCATTGGCACGCTGGATAAATTAGATGCGGCGATCGAGTCGAAGTGTAAAACGATTTTTTTGCTGACGGGAAATATTTTTAATCTGCAAAGCTCTATCGATAAGATTCATCAAGCGAACAAGAAGGTCTATGTGGATATTGACCTTATGGAGGGCTTCGGAAAAGACCCCGTTTTTCTGGAGTATCTTAATGAGGTTCTTAAGCCGGATGGGATTATTACGACTCGAAGCAACCTTATTAAGAAGGCCAAGGGCCTGGGGTTGTTTGCGGTTCAAAGAATCTTTGTATTTGACTCGAGGTCTCTTAATTCCGGGATCGATCTGGTTTTGAAGACAAGGCCCGACGCGCTCGAGATTTTGCCGGGTATTATGCCCAAGGTTATCAGGGAAGCTCGGGATAGGGCAAAATTGCCTGTTATCTGTGGTGGGTTGATATCGGACAGGGAAGACATTGACAGTGCGATCAATGCGGGTGCGATTGCCATAACGACCAGTCGCGAATCGCTTTGGGATTTGTGTTAATATTAAATGATTGAAGCAGGAGTCAGGATGTAACCGTAGTGGGAGCATAATAAATAATATGGACAGTTTGTCATCAGCTTTTTGCGAGTTTGTGACAAACAACACTTTGGCTGAGACCATGAGAGCCGTACAGTGTTACCCGTACAAGGATTGTTACGGGGGACAGTGTGCGGTTTTTTGTTGATAGGTGGAATTTATGTATGACATAACGATTATTGGTGGCGGCGTCACAGGTTGTTTTATTGCACGGCAGCTTTGCCGGTACGATTTAGAGGTCGTGCTGATCGAGAAGAATTATGATGTTGCCAATGAGACCACTAAAGCCAACAGCGGGATTATTCATTCCGGCTATGATGCGCGTCCGGGGACGCTGAAAGCAAAATTAAACACCCTTGGCAATCCGATGTTTGACGAAATCTGCAGCGAATTGGGGGTGCCTTTAAAGAGGATTGGCTCATTAACAATTGCTAAGACCAACAAAGAGATGGGAACTTTAAAAAAACTCTATGAGCGTGGGTGCACCAATGGTATTCCGCAGCTATCATTGATTGATGCCGATGTGGTTAGACGGATCGAGCCGAATATTCATCATCAAGTCAAGGGTGCATTGCTTGCCGAAACGGCTGGTATTGTCGACCCGTTTTGCCTTACGATTGCCTTGGCGGAGAATGCATCAGATAATGGCACAGAGGTTAAGTTGGAAACCCGGATTGTTGGAATCGATCGTGAGAAGGATGGCTATCTGTTGACCACCGATGGTGGATCTATCAGATCCCGATATGTCATTAGTTGTGCCGGGGTCTATGCGGAGGAGATAAACGACCTTCTGACGCCGTCACATTTTAAGATCGCTCCCAGAAAAGGTGACTATGTCGTTTTTGACAAAAAAACAGGCGGTCTGGTAAACCATGTTATCTTTCAATGTCCTTCGGAGAAAGGCAAGGGGGTTTTGGTGACGCCGACCGTTCACGGCAATCTCCTTGTCGGACCTGACTCGGAGGTGGTCAAATGCAAAGATGATGTGTCCACGACGCGCTCCGGACTTGATGAAATCTTGGCAACTTCAGCCAAGAGCGTTGAGGGAATTCCGGTGGGCATGGCGATAACAAATTTCTCCGGCTTACGGGCGACTCCGGATACAGGTGATTTTATTATCGAAGAACTGAAAGGCCATAAAGGTTTTATCAATGTTGCGGGTATCGAATCCCCCGGCCTGACCGCTTCCCCTGCGATTGCGGACTATGTGATAGAGATTTTGAAATCTTCGGGGTTGGATCTGAAAACAAAGGCAGACTTTAATCCTATCCGAGAACCGATCGCGGAATTTATAGAGCTTAGTGATGAGGAAAAGAGCACCCTGATCAAGGCCAATCCTCTCTATGGGAGAGTTATTTGCCGGTGTGAAAATATTACGGAAGGTGAGATCGTTGATTCGATCCGTCGTAATGTGGGGGCTCGCTCTGTCGATGGCGTCAAGCGAAGGGTTCGTGCGGGAATGGGACGCTGTCAGGGAGGATTCTGTGCCCCGAGAATCATTGAAATACTGGCAAGAGAATTGCAAAAGAATGCTTGTCAAATATTAAAAGACGAGAAAGATTCGTATATTTTATCGGGGGGAATTTAAAGAGATATTGATGACGACATATAAAAAAGCATGTTATGACTTAGTTGTGATCGGTGGCGGCCCCGCCGGGCTTGCCGCGGCAATCGAGGCAAAGAAAAACGGTATCCACCATATTCTTCTTCTCGAAAGAGACAGAGAGCTGGGGGGGATTCTTCAGCAATGTATTCATAATGGTTTTGGGATTCATGTTTTCAAGAAGGAATTAACAGGGCCGGAATATGCTGAAAATTTCATTGATGAATTACGAGACTTAGGCATTGAGTACAAGCTGGACACTATGGTGCTTGGTGTTCATGAAAATAAGACGGTCGAAGCTGTCAATCCTCAAGAGGGCCTTCTTTCGATACAAGCGAAAGCCGTTGTTTTGGCTATGGGGTGCAGGGAACGCACGCGTGGCGCGTTGAATATTCCCGGCAGCAGGCCCGCCGGGATTTTTACGGCCGGCACGGCTCAACGATTGGTGAATATCGAGGGGTATATGGTTGGCAAAAAAGCGGTGATTTTGGGCTCCGGCGATATCGGCCTGATTATGGCTCGCCGGATGACTCTTGAAGGGGCCAAAGTTGAGGCCGTTGTAGAGATGATGCCCTATCCCGGTGGTCTGAATCGAAATATTGTGCAATGCTTAGATGATTTTGATATCCCGCTTTTGCTGAGTCACACGGTGGTCAATGTCTATGGTCGCAATCGTCTGGAAGGGGTTGATATCATGAAAGTGGATAAAGATCGGCAGGTCATTCCGGGGACTCAAAGACGAATTGAATGCGATACCATGTTGTTGTCAGTGGGGTTAATACCCGAAAATGAACTGTCGGTTGATTGCGGCATAAAACTCGACGCTGTTACGCAGGGGCCCATTGTTGATAACAGCATGGAAACCAGCGCCGAAGGGGTTTTTGCCTGCGGCAATGTTGTGCATGTTCATGACCTGGTCGATTTTGTGACGGAAGAGAGCCGAAGGGCCGGCCGGAGTGCTGTCGATTATATCCAGAGAAAGACGACCGCAACCGGCGTCAAGATCAAAGTGGTTCCGGGCGAGACCGTTCGATATGTTGTTCCTCAGCTTGTGAACCTTGATGGACCGGATATGGATTTTGAGTTCTTTCTCAGAAGCCGGGATGTCCACGACCGGGCCTCATTGGTTATCAGTCTGGACGGTCAAAAAATTAAAACGATCAGGAAGCGATATCTGGTCCCCGGAGAAATGCAGCATATTAAGTTGAAAAGAAAGGCGTTGCCTGTTTGTTCCGGCGGGTCAACGCTTTCGATATCTATTGTGTAAGGGTATAATTGTGAGTGTGAACGAAATGATATGTGTCGTATGTCCTGTCGGTTGTCATTTGAGGGTTTCTGCCGATGGCGATGTTTATATGGTGGAAGGCAACCAGTGCGGAAGGGGCAAGGTTTATGCCATCAATGAATTGACCAATCCGCTTCGAACGGTAACTTCCACGGTTAAAATAAATGGCTCGCCCATGACACGGCTACCGGTAAAAACAAAGCAGGCCTTTCCGAAGGGGAGAATGCTGGAGTTGATGAGTGTGTTAGGTAAAGTCGAACTCAAACCGCCGGTGAAGCGTGGGCAGGCTGTTTTGAAAAATGTACTTGATACCGGCATCGATGTTGTCGCCACGAAAACCTGTCTGGATAACCGGGTCTAATTGCGGTTCAGTTTGGTTCGGATGATTTTGGCGCGGAGGGTGTCCCGCTGATCGGCATCGAGAATTTTGCCGGCTCGCAGTTGCAGGTGTGCTGGTTGGGTCAGCATGAACAACTCATTGACCGTGGCGATATTGATATCTTTGACCCGGCCCAGATTTACCCCCAGCCGGACATTGCTTAGCAGGAACAGGGCTTCTTGTGAACTGATCAGGTGTGCACTACGGAGGACGCCCAGTGCCCGCTGGATTTTATCATCCAGTGCATATGGTTTTTTGCTGAGCAGGGCTTTTCGTGCTTCAGTTTCGTAGGCGATAATCTTCGGAACGATGACGGCCGAAAATGTCTCGATGATCTGCTGTTCGCTCAGGCCGAGTGTGATCTGATTGGACAGCTGGAAAAAATCCCCAACAGCATCGGTACCTTCGCCAAACAGACCACGAACGGCCATATCGCAATCGTGTGCGGCGGTGATGAACTTTTCGATGTGCCCGGTCATCTTCAAGGCGGGCAGATGCAGCATCACCGAAACGCGGAGTCCTGTCCCCAGATTCGTGGGACAGGCAGTTAGGTAGCCCAATTGGCGGTCAAAGGCGTAATCGATCTTTTCTTCTATCAAATCATCAATCCGGCCAAGTCGTTGCCAGCAGGCATCCAGGTCTAACCCGGCGGCATACACCTGCATCCTGAGGTGGTCCTCTTCGTTGATCATCGCGGTAAACGATTCGTCCTCGGCCAGAACAACACTGCGCGGCCCTTTTCCTTTGGCGTGGCGACGGCTGATCAAGTGGCGTTCGGTCAGCAGATTCCGCTCAACATCCGAGGTATGATCAATATCGACACACCAGACCTTTTCGCCAAGGTCAATCGACAGCAGGGCCTCTTTGAGACGGTCGTGAAGCTCTTGTTGGCGTTCGGCGGACAAACACGGCAGGAATTCATAGCCGGCGACATTGCGGGCCAGCCGGATGCGTGAGGAGATAACGATGTCTGAAACGGCGTTCGAGCCGCCGCTGAACCACGAACTGGGATAATTGCATAGGTCTGCCGGTCTCATGTCAGCGCCTGAATCTGATCTCGCAGCTTCGCCGCTGCTTCGTAATCTTCGTTTTTGACGGCTTGGTCTAA
The DNA here is from genome assembly GCA_021157685.1 of Planctomycetota bacterium. Taxonomy (GTDB): domain Bacteria; phylum Planctomycetota; class Phycisphaerae; order Sedimentisphaerales; family Anaerohalosphaeraceae; genus 4572-13. The sequence continues at coordinate 30,996 of JAGGWF010000041.1, forward strand.
CTGTTGGCGGAGTTTGTTCCGTTCGATTTCATTGCGGTCGTGTTCACAGATGCGTGTGGGAACTTTGCCGCAGTGATGGCTTTTTCCATTGTGGTTTTGTTCGATCAGCGGCAGCAGCTCCGATTGAAACTCCGTATAATCATGTGCACAGCCCAGAAGTGGGGTTTTAGCAAAACGCCCAAGGGTCATACCGCAGTTTGGACAGGCGTGGTCAGAAGCGGCCGTGATTGATGGCTTGCTCTGCTGGGATGTCTTTTCCTGTTGTGAACTCAGCAGCGTATTCATCAACTCGTCCAACGGGATCTGGGATTTTATCGACAGCCCCTGCTGCCGGGCGCATTGCTGGCACAGATGCGTCTCGGACCGTTGACCGTTGTCGATCTCGGTCAGATGGATCGTTGCGGATCGTTCTTTACACGCCTGACAAAGCATTTTTATTCCTTAAAATATAAATACAGAGCTAGTATACCACGGCGGACTGATTATATCAACATCGACAAAAAACAAGGGGTACTGTAGTGGGTTTTGGGATCAACGCGTATAACGAGCACGGCAGCCAGGGGCTTCTGTGACCTCGATAAAGTCGAGCCGAACAGGGCGGGGTAGTTTGGGCGACAGTTGATCATACAGGGTGCGGGCCAGCGTTTCGGCGGAAATATTGCGGTTTTCAAAGATTTCCAGTGATTCGAGCCGCTGCCCCTGGAAATCTCGTAAGATGCTTTTGGCCATACACTTAAGTTCTTTGAAATCGATTACTAATTCATCTTTGTTCAACTGCTCCGATGAGACCGCCACACACACCTTCCAGTCGTGTCCATGCAGCGGTTCCTGGACACCGCTCTCAAAGGAAAGTTGATGCTGAGCCGTGAAAGCCATATCAATGAATAATGTGTACATAGGCATTAAGCTCGCAGTTTGTGATTCGTAGTTAAGATTTTTTTGATTATGGTTACATTAGCCCTATTCGGGGACATCGGGGATGATATCTGCGGAGTTTTTGTGGATATTTTGGCGGAGTCGTTTATAAACCGATTTAGGGATGAGTTTGGAGACATCACCGCCGAGCAGTGCCAACTGCCGTACCATGGTGGAATTGACATAGCCGAACTCTTCACTGGTCATTACAAAAACCGTTTCGATCCCCGCGACTGTTCGATTGGTCATCGCAAGCTGAAATTCATATTGAACATCCGACAGGTTCCTCATCCCGCGCAGCATGACCTGGGCCTTTTTTTGTTTGGCAAATTCCACTGTCAGGCAGTCATAACTTTCAACCGTTACCCGCGGCAGATCAGCGACCAACTCCCGGATCATTTCGACCCGTTCATCCTTGGTAAAGAATTCGCTCTTGCCAGGATTCTGTCCGACGGCAATGACCAAATTGTCAAACAGCTTATTGCCCCGGCGAATCACATCGAGGTGGCCATTGGTGATCGGGTCAAACGAGCCGGGAAAAATGGCTGTGATAGGCCTATGTTCCATAGATACTCCCAATTGTTCAGAGACAGTTGTGTTATTTTTTCTTTAGTATTTTCGCTAATCGTTCTTTCATGTCACCGGCAGTATTTTCCATCGCAAGTTGATTCATAAATTGCTCGCCGGCGGCAAATCGCTGCTCGGCGATCGCACGGACGGCGGCAAACCGGAAGCTTTCTTTCAGGCGGGCCTGCCAATAGCCGTATTCAATTTTGCGTTTCCAGCTTTCCAGTATATCCGAAACGCCTTTGCCACCAATAAGCTGCTTGCGAAGGGTGCCAAGCAGGCCGGTCGCTCCCAGATCTTCCAACCCTCGCCCATCGGAAAGGATCATCGCTTCGGTAACATCGGTGAATCGGTTGAAGGATTCACCGATGATCTTGTTGATCTTATCGATCCGCGTGTCGGTGGTGACATTCGCTAGCTTGTCCAAAACGGTTTGCATCGAAACATTGTACACCTCGGCATTGGTTACATCGGCCGGTGGCCATTTTCTCGTCGCTTTCTGATTCCCTGCGAAATACACCCGACCGGAATCGGCAAAATAAGCCGCTGCGACCAGACAGAAGCGATCAATGGAAATTGCCTGTTCTGCCAGTTCCGGTAAACGGCAAATGTGCTCGATATTCCGAAGGATACGAAGTGTGCGGTCCCATAACCAGTCGTCATGGCCTCCCGACGGGGCCGAAACGGTCAGTATTTTCTGGGCGACTTGATGGATCGTGTCTAATTCAGATATAATGACTCCTGATTCGATGCGGATACTGTCAATATTTGTACTGCTATCGCTATAACCGTTATAAGTATAGCGATTTTTTGAAAAAAAGCGAGGTTAATTCTAAACTTCCGCCAAATTGGGTCGGCCTAAGTGCCGATTTATTTTGTAGATTTTAACATAAAGATAAAAAAACACTAAATTCTCTACATAAATATAATGCAAATTACCGAAATAAAACATATACTCAGTCGCGCTGGCGGGCAACGATTGCCTGTGGGACTTCAACGGATTGGAAATTGTTATTCAGGGACGGATATGGCCGCTCGAAATCGTAGTGTTACGGTTTTGTTTTCACTCATCGCATCTATGACAGTCGGTGCGTTTGTTTTGATAGCGATGGATGATCATCGTCCCATTACTGGGGCGTACAGCTTGAGCAGTTATCTTCGCTTGGATCCCGCAGAGGATGCGGTTAAAAGTACGATCACTCAAACGGTTGCCCATTGGGATCAGGTTCAAATCTATTACAGCAATACCCTTGGCGGAAACGCCGACGAACTGACTTTTTTAACCGATTTGGCTAATGGGACCAAGACCCAGTTTCACTTCGTGGTCGCTAACGGCAACGGGGCCGAAGACGGGGCTATCCAGGCCGGTGAGTTCTGGAAACGCCAGCGTCTTTGTCAGGGCCGTAACGGCATCGTTCGGGTGTGCGTGATTTCTGATGGACGCTCCGAATCGGTAACGGACTGCCAGCTCAAGCGAACCGGCGTTTTGGTCGAGAGCTTGATCCGAACATTTGATATTTCGCCTCGAAACATCCACTATCCCGTCAACTGGAAAATGTAGCGATTTGACGGACCGTTTCATCGTTTTAACAGTTCTCTGTTGCATTCCGTGTTGTGTTTTCAGTTGACGATGCATCCTTTTTGCCGTATAAGTTTCTCCTGTGGCCGAATGTGTCTGCAATAAAGTCCCCGTAGCTCAATTGGATAGAGTACCGGCCTCCGAAGCCGTCGTATTAGACACGCAACCGCAGGCAAACAAAGCACTTACCGAACACTCCGAAATAAATACACGGGATTATCACGGTCAATCGTCATACCCAGTAGAATTGCAGGAACTCATCGACCATTGGGACGATCTGCCGGAACATGTCAGGCAGACGATTCAGATGCTTGTGGATGCGGCGGGGGGAGATTCGGATTAACCTGTTTTACTTTACAAATCGTGGATATAAGCGAATCCTCTTAATGATTTAGGAGAAATGTGGTGGGTGCTTTTGGCAGTGGTGATTGGGCGGATGTGACGACACGGAAGATTAATACCGGTCTGTGCAGGACTCTCAGCATCAGGACATTGAAGAAGTCTTCAGGAGAGAAGACCAGCAGGCTATCCCTATGTCTTTGTTCCACCTAAACGATATGACAGGATCCAGTTGACCAGACAGGGAAAGTCAAAGAGAAAGAAAAATACTTGGTCACTGAAAGATGCTAATAATAGTGTCATTAATGGTTTTACTGGGATGTTTAATGAGATTAGGACTAAGGCAGGTCTTAAGAAGGGCACTTTTCACGATATTAGAAGAACAGCGATTACAAACTGGTTTTATGCAGGATTAGAGATTACAGAAGTGATGAGATTGGCAGGTCATAGTAAATATGACACCACTTTGAAATACTACCTCTCTGTCAGTGACGATTTAGTTGATAGGGCTAGACAGGCAGTCAGGCATAGTGTGAGTCGGGAGATGCTGGAGAGGGGGGTGGGGGAGTAGGGGTTGT